>NZ_JBFNQN010000012.1 GCF_040796495.1 Kineococcus endophyticus
CGTGCTGGTCGCGGTGGTGTCGACCCGCGACCAGCACGGCCCCGTGCCCTCGGCCGTCGTCGCCGACTGCCGGTGACCTGGCGGCGGGCCGGGGGTGTGCAGGAACGCTGCACCCATCCCGTCCACACTCGCTCGCAACCGGCGTGTCGCGCCCGGACGGCGCGATGGCTGCAGCGTTCCCGCACAACGCTGTTGCGGGTGACCGACGTCGCGCGGCAGCCTGGGCGGGTGGACGTCGCCCACGCACGCCGCCTCGTACCCGCCGGGTTGCGGGAGAGCCCGGCCCTCACGGGGCCGGACGCGCAGCGCTGGCTCGACGGGCTCCCCGACCTCGTCGCCGCCTCGTGCGCACGGTGGTCGCTGGAACCCGACGACGGAGTTCCCGCGCACGGCGCCCACGCCCTCGTCCTGCCCGTGCGCCGGGACGGCGAGGCCTGCGTGCTGAAGCTCTCCCACCGGGACGACGACGTCCGCGGTGAGGCGACCGCACTGCGGACCTGGGCCGGCCGCGGGGCGGTCCGGCTCCTGGACTACGACGTGGAGGGTGACGTCCTGCTCCTCGAGCGGCTGGACGCCTCCCGCAGCCTGGTCGACTGCCCGCCCGAGGAGGTGAGCCGCGCGGTGGGCCGGTTGCTGCGCGAACTCGCGGTGCCCGCACCCGACGGGACGCCGACCACGGCGGCGGAGGCCGAGCAGATCGCCCGCACGGTCGGGGACCGGCAACGACGGCTGAGGAACCCCCTCCCGGAGCGGTGGGTGGAGGCGTCCCGGCGGGCGGCGGAACGCCTCAGCGGGCGCGCCGGGGCGCAGACCCTCGTGCACGCGGACCTCACCCCGGACAACGTCCTGCGGCGCCCGGGCGCGGGTCGGGTCGTCGTGGACCCGAAACCCCTGGCCGGTCCGCCGGAACGCTCGATGCCCGAACTCCTCTGGAGGCTCGTCGACCACCCCGCGGGGCGCGACCTGCCGGCCCTGCTGCGGTCGATCTGCGCGGCGGGCGGCCTGGACGAGGGGCTCGCGCGGGAGTGGGTCGTGGCGCGCACCGTCGACTACTGGTCGTGGGCCGTCGACGTCGGGCTGACGACCGACCCGGTGCGGTGCCGCACCGTCGTGGCCGCGCTGGTCTGACGCCGACCGGGTCAGGCCATCTCGAAGGACCACCCGGTGCGGTGCATCGCGTCGTCCCAGACGACGAGGCGCTCCCCCGCCCACGCGGCGGTGGGGATCGTCGTCGCCTCGACGTCCGGTAGTTCCGGCAGCGCCGTCCAGGTCTCGCCGTCCAGGACCGCGAACCGGCCGCCCAGACCGACGGCGACGCGGCCGGGGCCGACCACCACCTGCGGCGTCCAGCCGCCGGTCGTCAGGGCGGTCGGCACCTCGACCGCCGACGACGAGCCGTCCTGCGGATCGACGAGGTCCAGCTGCCGGACGTCGTCCGGGAACCCGTCCTGCGAGGACCCCCTGAGCCGGACGAGTCGGCTGCCGTCCCAGCTCCCGAGGGGAGTGGAGCCGGGTGCCGACGCCGCCAGTGCCGTCGGCCGCCACCGGTCCGCCTGCGGGTCGTACGCGTGGACGGGGGTGACGTCGCCGCCGGCGGGCACCAGGGTCGACTCGACGAGCAGCTCGCCACCGGCCCACGCCAGGTGGCAGGTCTCCCCCGAGTCGGGGCCGGGAACACGGCTGGTCCTGGTCGCTCCCGTCGACGGGTCCCACGCCCAGAGGGTGTGCGGGACGGGCTGTCCGCTGCCGTCCGTCCCGACGCAGAGGACTTCCGTGCCGGACCAGGACGCGGGCGCGTAGACGAGGAGGCCGTTCTCAGGGGCCCGACCTGTCTGGTCCGTGGCGGGGTCGAACCAGGTCCCCCCGTCCGTCAGGAGCCGACCGGTCCAGGCGGGCCCGTGGTGGAACACGTTGCCCCCGGTGAGCCTGCGCCACGTCCTCGACACCGGGTCGAACGCACCGCTGCCGTCGAGCGGTTCCGTCTCGGGCGGGACGCACAAGGCCCCCGGCGGACAGCTGACCGGTGGCCCGACCTCGCGGCCGACGCCGCCGGTCACGAGGAGCTCGGTGCCCGTCCAGGTGAGCGTCGGCGCGCGGCGCGGGCTCACCGGTGTCGCAGGCAGCTCCCGCCACCCACCCGTGAGGACCGTCAGCTCACCGGGCCACGCCGGGCTCTCACCCGGCGATCCACCGGCCGAACGACCGCACGCCGTGAGCGCGCCGACGGCGGACAGGGCCAGGAGCTCGCGACGGCGCAGCACGCCGCTGGGACGCACCGCCTACGGGCGCGGTTCCGGCGCCGTCGTGCCGAGCGCGTCGAGCGCCGCCACCGCGTCGGACGGCAACGGCTCGGCCGCGCCGGCGACGTTCTCGCGCAGGTGCGCGACCGAGGACGTCCCGGGGATGAGCAGGACGTTGGGCGATCGCTGCAGCAGCCAGGCGAGGGCGACGGACAGACGGGACCGGCCCAGCCCGGCGGCGACGTCGTCGAGCGTCCGGGACTGCAGCGGGGAGAACCCGCCGAGCGGGAAGTAGGGGACGTAGGCGATGCCGCGCTCGCGCGTCGCGCGGAGGAGTTCCTCGTCCTCGCGGTGCGCGACGTTGTACAGGTTCTGGACGCAGACGACGGGGGCGATGGCCTGCGCCTCGTCGAGCTGGGCGAGGTCGACGGTGCTGAGGCCGAGGTGGCGGACGAGTCCCTGCGCGCGGAGCTCGGCGAGGGCTCCGAACCGCTCGGCGATCGAGCCCGGCACCGCGGAGTGGCCGTCGGCGCCGCCGCCGACGCGCAGGTTGACGACCTCGAGCGCGTCGACGCCCAGGGTGCGCAGGTTCTGGTGCACCTGGGCGACGAGCTGGTCGGGGTCGGTGGCCGGGATCCAGGCCCCGCTCCCGTCGCGGACGGCGCCGACCTTCGTCACGACGTGCACCGAGTCGGCGGGGGTGAACGCCTCGCGGACCAGCTCGTTGACGACGTGGGGGCCGTAGAAGTCGGCGGTGTCGACGTGGTTCACGCCGAGCTCCGGCAGGGCTCGGAGCACGGCGAGGGCTTCGTCGCGGTCCCGCGGCGGGCCGAAGACGCCCGGGCCGGCGAGCTGCATGGCGCCGAACCCCGTGCGGGCGAGGTCGAGGTCGCCGACGGGGAAGGTTCTGCGTGCGGTGTCGTGG
This sequence comes from Kineococcus endophyticus, assembly GCF_040796495.1. NCBI lineage: Bacteria > Bacillati > Actinomycetota > Actinomycetes > Kineosporiales > Kineosporiaceae > Kineococcus > Kineococcus endophyticus. The sequence goes on from NZ_JBFNQN010000012.1 coordinate 3,166, forward strand.
GTGGTGGTCATGCCGACAGGCTGCGCCTGGACCAGGGCCGTCAGGCAGCACCGGCCCGTTCCTGGGACTGCGGGGACCAGGCTGCTCCTGGGATCCGCGCCTACGCTGGTCCGGTGCCGCAGAACCCCCTGGGTGAGTTCCTCCGCGCCCGGCGCGAACTCCTCGACCCCACCGACGTCGGGGTCCGGGTGACCGGTGTGCGCCGAACCCCCGGGCTGCGGCGCGAGGAGGTGGCCACGCTCGCGGGCATCAGCGCCGACTACTACCTGCGGCTCGAGCAGGGGCGGGACCGGAACCCGTCGCGACAGGTCCTGCAGGCCGTCGCGCGGGTGCTGCAGCTCGACGCCGCAGGGACCGACCACCTCCTGAGCCTGGCGACGCCGGGAGGACCCGGCCCGCGGCGGCGGCCACGGGACGTCGTCCCGGTGGGCACGCGGCAGCTGCTCGACGCGCTCGACCTGCCCGCGTTCGTCGAGGACCGCACGTTCGAGGTGCTGGCGGCGAACCCACTGGCGTCGGCGCTGTGGCCCTCGTTGCGCGTCGGGCAGAACCGGTTGCGCGCGGTGTTCCTCGACGAGGCGGAGCGCGCGGTCGTGCTCGACCCCGAGCAGGCGCGTGCGGGGATGGTCGCCGCGTTCCGTGCGTCCGTCGGTGCCGGGACGGACGACCCGCGGGTGGCCCGGCTCGTCGGGGAACTCTCCCTGGCCAGCCCGGAGTTCGCCCGGCTCTGGGCGCGGCACGACGTGCGCGACCTGGCCGGTGGGACGGCCCGGTTGCAGCACCCGGAGGTGGGTCTGCTGGAACTGCGCCGCGAGAAGCTGGCCGTCGGCGGGACGGACGGGCAACTGCTCGTCGTCTACCACGCCGAGCGGGGTTCGACGTCGGCGCAGGCCCTGGCCCTGCTCGGGTCCCTGGCGCTCAGCCGGACGTCGGACGGGACGGCACCGCGTACTTGAAGCCCCGGTGGGACCCGGCGAAACCCAGCCGTTCGTAGAACCGGTGGGCGTCGGTGCGGGCGTTGTCGGACGTCAGCTGGACGAGCGAGGAACCCGTCGCGGGGGCGGCGACGTCGGTGACCCAGCGCATGAGCGCCGTGCCGATCCCACCCGACCGCAGGGTGCTGCGCACCCGCACCGCCTCGACGAGCAGCCGCGCCGAACCACGCCGCGCCATGCCGGGGATCCGGGTGAGCTGCAGGGTTCCGACCACGTCCTCCCCCACGACGGCCACGAGGAGGTCGTTGGAGGGGTCGGCGAGGATCTCCAGCAGCGCCGCGCGGTAGAGGGGTTCGTCCGCCTCGGACGCTCGGTCACCGCGGGCGGCGCTCACGGGATCGTCGGCGAGCAACCCCACCACCGCGTGCAGGTCGTTCTCGTCGGCGTGGCGCAGCGAGACCTCCCCGCCCCGGACCGGCAGGACGACCGGCAGCGTGAGCACGGCGATCACCGGACCACCTCCGGTGCCTCGCGGTCGAGCCGGTACGTCACCTGGTGCAGGCCCTGGCCGTCGACGTGGGTTCCCGTGCGGTGCGCACCGAGCCGCTCCACGGCCCGCTGGGACCGCACGTTGTCGGCGTGCACGGTGAACACCACGCTCGGCAGAAGGGCGAACGCGTGGTCCAGCATGAGCCGCTTCACCTCTCCGTTCCACCGCCCGCCCCAGCGGGAGCGGGCCAGGAACGTCCAGCCGATCTCCACTGCGTCCAGCCCGCGCAGCACGTACCGCGACGTCCCGAACACCTTCCCGTCCGCCCGGTCCTCCGCGACCAGCGCACCGCCGGAGGCGAGCGCCTCCTCGAACCAGGCGCGGAACCCAGGTTCCTCGGTGCGGTCCTTCGCCGGGTGCTGCTCCCACAGCAACGGGTCGGCGGCGATGCGGCGCAACGGCTCCGCGTCGTCCGCACGCAGCGGCCGCAGCAGGACGAGGTCGCTCGCGAGCACCGGTTGCCGGTCGAAGGCCATGCCCGGACGCTACCGCGCGCGTCCCCGACCGGCGGTGGACGTCAGGCCGGCGACCCGCGCCGCGACGCCACGAACCGGGCGAGCTCGTCGAGGTTCGCCACCTCGCAGGTCCGCCGGCCCTCCTCGATGTCGTGGACCATCTCCACGATCCGGTCGAAGACCGGACCCTGGATGTCCTTGTGCACCTCGTCGACCTCCGTCTTGCGCTTGCGCACCACGAGGTCGCGGTAGATGCCGGAGTGGGTCTTGGCGCTGCGGCGGTTGAACGCGGCCAACCGGTCGAAGGACCCGGGCAGGTCGTCCGGCTCGAACCCGTCGAAACCTTCGACCCGGACGGGCGCCTGCGCCAGCACCTCTTCCGACAGCACCGTCATGAGTTCGCGGTACTCGGGCCGTTCCAGCGTCTCGGCGATGGGCAGGTCGGACACGGCGCCGGCCCACATCATGGCGCCGTAGACCTCCTTGCCCCACAGGAACCCGAGGACGTTGTCGGTGGGCTCGGCGTACGGCAGGACCTCGGCCAGTTCCCGCACGCGGGGGGTGATCGCCCCGCCGTCGAGCTCACCGATGCGGAACGTCGCCACGTTCCCCTGCAGGACCACCCCGGGGCCCATGAGGTCCGCCCCGACGTTGATGAAGCTGGACAGGACCCGCTCGCGGCCGACGGCCTCGACGAGGACGTCGGCGGTGAGGCCGTTCTGCACCGTGAGGACGAACCCGTCGGGGGCGAGCCGGTCGCGCAGCAGCTCCGCGGCCGAGGCGGTGTGCAGGCTCTTCACCGCGACGACGGCGCGCTCGACGGTGTCCGGCAGGTCCCCGGGCAGGATCGCGGGGATCCGGACGGTGAACTGCGCGACCGGTCCCTCGATCCGCAGCCCGTCTCGCTGGACGGCCGCGACGTGGTCGGCGTCGGCGTCGACGAGGACGACGTCGTGGCCGGCCCGGAACGCGTGGGCGCCAAGGGTCCCACCGATGGCGCCGGCGCCGATGACGAAGAGCGTCACGCCGGCACCCCCGCCGGCACGGCGCGGTCGACGAACGCGCGCAGCACGCGCTGGAACTCCTCGCGCTCCTCGTTCTGCGGGGAGTGCCCCGAGTTCTCGAACACCACCAGTTCGGCGTCCGGGACGAGGCGCGCGATCGTCTCGGACGCGCTGACGGGGGTCACCCAGTCGTGGCGGCCCACCGTCACCAGGACGGGGACGGTGAGGTTCGGCAGGTCGGGTTTGAGGTCGTAGGTGGGGAAGTTCTCCTGGAAGCACGCGTTGTGCGCCTCGTGCCGGTAGATCCCGGCCTCCACGGCGGCGGTCGACCGGGCCTCGTCGTAGTCGGCGTCGTAGAGGGGGATGAGCTCGCGCCACAGCTCCTTGAGCTCTTCGTCGCTGCGGACCGTCCCGCCCCAGTAGCGGTTGAAGTGGTCCCAGTCGATCGCCACCCTCGTCTGCCGGCGGGCGTTCTCGAAGGCGAGCTCGAGGTTCGAGCCGTCCGCGGACGTGTCGCGCAGGACCACGGCGTCCACGTGGTCGGGGTAGCGGACGGCGTACTCCAGCGCGATGAACCCGCCGTAGGAACCCCCGGCCACCGTGACGCGCTCGGCGCCGGCCCACTGCCGCAGCCCGTCGACGTCCGCGGCCCACTGCTCGTGCGAGAACGGTCCGACCCCCTCGCTGAGCCCGCAGCCGCGGGCGTCGAACACGATGACCCGGAACCGGTCGGCGAGCGGACCGAAGGTGGACCGGGGTTCGGCGAGCGAGCCGATGCCCCCGCCGCCGTGGTGGGCGATGAGGACGGGGCCGTCCTCCGGGCCCAGCACCTCGACGTTCAGGCGCGCTCCGTTGATGGTGACGTCCACGGGGTCCTCCTCAGTCCTCAGGGGTGTGCGACGCGAGGGTCGCGGTGACGTGGCGCTCGACGACGTCGCCGAGCACGGTGAGCGGGACGGGCCCGACGGAGAGGACGGTCCGGTGGAACGCGACGACGGAGAACCGGTCCCCCAGGGCCGCCTCCGCGTGGGCGCGCAGCCGGGCGATCTCGCGGCAGCCCACCATGTAGGCGAGGGCCTGGCCGGGCCAGGCCGTGTAGCGGTCGACCTCGCTCTCCACGTGCCCGCGGCTCGTGGCGGTGTTCTCGTACATGAACTCCACGGCCTGTTCCCGCGTCCAGCCGAAGTGGTGGATGCCGGTGTCGACGACGAGGCGGCAGGCCCGCAGCGCGCGGAACGACAGCATGCCCAGGCGGGCGAGGTCGTCGCTGTAGAGGCCCATCTCGTCGGCCAGCTGCTCGGAGTACAGGCCCCAGCCCTCGTTGAAGCTGCACGCCTCGACGTCCAGGTGCCGGCGGTAGCGGGGGATGTCGAGCAGTTGCGCGGAGGCGAGTTGCAGGTGGTGACCCGGGACGGCCTCGTGGAAGGACAGCGCCTCGTACTCGTAGCGGAAGTGGCTGGGGGCGTCGGCGGCCAGGACGCAGTAGGCGCCGGGCCGGCTGCCGTCGACGGCTGGGGGGCGGTAGTAGCCGAGCGCGCTGCCCGCCCCGTCGACGGGGTTGATCTCCTCGATGACGCAGTCCGGGATGCCGAGGTCCGGGAACCAGCGGGCGCGGACGGACTCGGCCCGCGCGAGGGCGGCGTGCGCGACGGCGAGGATCTCCGCGCTCGTCTGGAACCGCAGGGCGGGGTCCTCCCGCAGCCGCCGCGTGATGCGCGAGAACTCCCCCTCCCCCAGCGCGCGGGTGCCGATCTCACTCCACTGCGCCCGCATCTCCGCCAGCACGTCCAGGCCGAGCTGGTGGATCTCCTCGGGAGTGAGGTCGGTCGTCGTGTGCCGCCGGACGGCGGCCGCGTACCCCTCCCGGCCGCCGGGCACGGCGCGGATGCCGATGTCGGCCCCGTCGCGGGCCACGGGAAGCAGGTCCTCCCGCAGCCGGGCCGCCAGGGTCCGCAGGGCGGGGCGCACCTCGTCGAGGACGAGGCGGGTGGCCTCCTCCTGCGTGGCGGTGTCACCGGACGCGCGGGCCGGGGCGAGGAGGGCGTCCTCCTCCACGGCCGCGCCGAGGTGGCCCTCGAGCTGTTCCACCGCGTGCTCGACCCCGAGGCGCGTCGGGACGCGTCCGGCGGTGGCCTCCTGCGCGTAGCGGTCGGCCAGGGCGCCGAAGAACCCGGGCAGGCCCGCGAGCCGGTGTAGGTAGCGCTCGCGTCCGGCGGCGTCCGCGGTCGTCATGGCGGGCACCGCCTGGAAGACCAGGCCCTGCCGGCTGACGTAGCCCTTGGCCGAGGCGTTCGCGGCCCACAGGGAGTGCGCCGCGTCCTGCGCCGCGCCGCGGGCGAGCGCGACGAGGACGCCGCGGTCCACGATTCCGGCCTCGCTCAAGGACTCCGGGTCCAGGGCCTCCGCGGCGTCGGCCACCGCCCCGAGCTCTGCGGCGGCCCGCGCGCTCGCCTCCCGCGAGGGGTCTCCGGGCAGGTGGTCGAACTCCGTCAGGCCGAGCAGGGTCGCGTTGTACGGGTCGTAGGTGTGCTGGGCGTGGAAGTAGCGCTCGCCGAGCGCCGCCAGCTGGTCGGCGGCCGTCCCGGGGGTGGTGGTGGTCACAGGGTTTCCGTCCTCGCGGGGCCCCTCAGAAGAGGGAGTGCCCGCCGTCGATGGAGAGGGTCTGGCCGCTGACCCAGGACGCGTCCGGGTCGGCGAAGAACAGGACGCCGCGGGCGATGTCGTCCGGCGTCCCCGTGCGGCGCACCGCGATGCGCTCCAGGAGGGCCTGCTGGCCCGCGGTCCCGTAGGAGTCCCACTGCGCCTGCGTGGTGGGGTTGGAGAGGACGAACCCGGGCGCGATGCAGTTCGCCGTGATGCCGAACGGGCCGAGTTCGTGGGCCAGCTGCCGGGTGAAGCCGATCTGCGCGGCCTTGGCGGTCGTGTAGGCCTGGATGCCGGTGAGGCTGACGCTGCGGCCCGCGCCGGAGGAGATGGTGACGATGCGCCCGAAACCCCGGCGCTTCATGGAGCGGGCCGCGGCCCTCGTGCAGTTCCGCATGGTCACGACGTTGGCCGCGACGACGGCGTCCCAGGCGTCGTCCGCGAGCTCGTCGATGGGGGTGTGGGTCTGGCCGACGACGCCACCGGCGCAGTTGACGAGGACGTCGACGTCCCCGACCTGCGCGAAGAACTCCTCGACCGCGCGGGTGTCCGCGAGGTCGACCTCGTCGCGGTCGACGCCGCGCACCGCGGCGCCGGCGTCCTGCAGCCGGTCGGCGATGGCCCGGCCGATGCCCTGGGCGGTGCCGGTGACGACCGCGGTCCGGCCCGTCAGTCCACTCACGTGCTCTCCTCGGTGCTCCGGTGGGCACGGGCGATCTGCACCGTGTCCTCCCACTGCTTCATGCGGTCGATGCCCCGGTCCCCGGTGGCGAGCAGGACGGCCTCGACGAGGGCCTCGACGAGGGCGATCGTGCCCACGACGGAGTCGAAGGGCAGGCCGTCCACCGGCACCGGGAGCACGACGTCCGCGCTCTCCGTCGCCGGCGACAGGCCCGGGTCGGTGATGACGACGACCTTCGCGCCGCGGCCCTTGGCGATCGCCGCGGCCTGCTTCGCGGTCAGCTCGTAGCGGCGGAAGTCGAAGACGACCGCCACCGATCCCGGGCACAACCGCAGGAGCTTGCCGATGTCGTGCCCGACCGGCTGCGCCACGAAGTCGACGGCGGGGACGACCTGGTCCAGCTGCGTCGCCAGCAGCTCGGCCGAGAACCGGCTGAAGTAGCCGCCCATCACCACGACCTGCTTGGCCTTCCCCGCCAGGGCCTCGACGGCCCGGTCGAACTCGCTGGGCGGGACGGAGGCCGCGAGCTGCTCCACGAGCCCGAGGCGTTCGGTGATCGCCGCTTGGAACACCGGGCGCTCGGCGTGCTCGCGGGCACCCTCCACCGTCCGGTTCACCGGACTGCTCATGCGGTGGGTGACCTCCTCGCGCAGCCGCCGCTGGAAGTCCGGGTACCCGCCGATGCCGAGCCTCGTCACGAGGCGCAGCACGGTGGGCGTGCTCGTGCCGGCGGCCTTGGCGACGGCCGCAGCGCTCTCCAGCCCGGCGCTGGGCCAGGAGGCCAGGAGGACGCGCGCCACCTTCTTCTCGGCGGGGCTCAGCTCGCCCATGCGGGCGAAGATCTCCTCGTCGATGGTCATGGTGCTCTCCTCGAGGACGTGCACGACGGCGCCCGCTCAGGTCAGCAGGACGAGTCCGTCCTGCCCCTCGAAGGCGGCGAACATGGTGGGCGAGTTGTGGGCGGCCACGACGCTACCGTCGGGCGCGACCGCGACGAGGCCGCCGCTGGCACCCTTGGTCGTCAGCTCCGCCAGCACCGTGTCCCGCACCGCGTCCGGCAGCGTGGCGCCGAGGTAGCGCATCCGGGCGGCGATGTCGTACGACACGACGCCGCGGATGAAGGCCTCGCCCTCGCCCGTGCAGGACACGGCGAGGGAGTCGCCGCGGGCGTAGGTCCCGGCGCCGATGACGGGGCTGTCGCCGACCCGGCCCGCGCTCTGCGCGGCCATGCCGCCCGTCGAGGTCGCCGCGGCGACCCGTCCGTGCCGGTCGCGCGCGACGGCGCCGACCGTGCCGTGGCGGGGGGCGGCCAGGCGCAGGGCGTGGATGCGGTCGAGCTGCTCCCGCCGGGCCTGGGTGACGAAGTACTCCTGCTCGCGGACCTCGAGGTCCCAGCCGGTCGCCAGGTCGCGGGAGGGGTCGACGAGCAGCAGGTGCGTGCTGTTCTCCAGCACCGCGCGGGCGAGCCGCACGGGGTTCTTGGCGTGCCGGGACACCGCGACGGCACCGGCCCGGCCCTCGTCGTCCATGACGGCCGCGTCGTGCTCGACGGTGCCGTCCGCAGCCAGGGCCGCACCGCGGCCGGCGTTGAACAGGGGGTCGTCCTCCAACTGCTCGACCGCCGCGCAGACGGCGTCGAGCGCCGTCCCGCCGTCGGCCAGCACGGCGCGACCGGCCCCGTGGGCGCGGCGCAACCCGGACTCGAACGACTCGCGCCGCTCGGCGGACAGTTCCTCGATGCGTCCCCCGGCCCCGCCGTGCAGGGCCAGGGCGAACGGCCCGGCCGCGGGCACGTGCCACAGCCTCGTCTCGACCGGGCGCGCCACCATCTCCTCGTCGCGCATCAGCGGCCACCTGCCTGACGGGTGATGTAGTTGACGGCCACGAACGACCGGAAGACGGACAGCAGGTCCTCCCCCTGGATCCGCACCTCGCGCGTCCCGGTGCGTTCCGCCCCGCGCGCCCAGGTGGCGACGTCGGCCATGTCGGCGGTCTGGACGTCCAGGTCGAGGACGGCGGGGCGTTCGACCCGCGGCAGCGAGACCTCGCCCGCCGCGACCCGGCGCACGGCCTCCTCGGCGCCGGCCCGGATGAGGCGGCACGACTCGCTCGGGTGCAGGTTCAGGGCGCTGGCCCGGGTGATCGACTGCTTCGTCACGACGTTCACCGCGCCCTGCGCGAAGGGGGCGGTCTCCTCCCACGTCACCTCGTCGCCCGAGACGAACGCGATGGGGACGCCGTAGTGGTCGGCGACGAGGGCGTTGATGCCGCTCTCGCCCACCGCGCGGCCGTTGAGGCGCGCGCCGGAGAAGACCTCGGGGTTGTAGGTGTGCGACATCGCCGAGGCCTCCCCGGAGATCGACCCGTGGTACCCGACGAAGAACGCGGCGTCCACGGTCTCGTCGAGCCCCTGCATCATGTACATCGGCTTGTGCCGACCGGACAGGTACTTCGCCTCTCCGGCGATCCTGCGCGGGTCGAGGTTCGCCATGCGGCTGTGGGAGTCGTTGAGGACGACCTCGGTCGCCCCGCCGGCGACCGCGCCCTCGATCGCGGCGTTCACCTCGTCCTGCAGCAGCGCGCAGCCCAGCGCGTACCCGGGACTGCCGGGACGGCACTGGTCCCAGTCGACGATCCCGGCGACGCCCTCCATGTCCAGCGACATCCAGACCTTCACGGTGCGGTGCTCCTCGCGTGCGGTGTTCTCGGTTCTTCGGGGTGGTCCTGCGGGACGTCATCGGGGAAGTCCTCGCGGACGTCGACGAGGGCCGTGCTCGCCGCCGGGTCGGGCGGGGCCTGGAACGCGGGCAGTTCCTCCGCGAGCAGGCACGCGCTGACGTGCCCGGGGACGACCGTCTCCAACGCCGGGTCGACCGTCCGGCAGGCGTCGACGGCGTACGGGCAGCGCGGGTTGAACCGGCACCCGGACGGGACGTCGTAGGGGCTCGGCGGTTCGCCCTCCAAGACGAAGTCCTCGTTGACGCTGCCGGCCCGCATCCGCGGGATCGAGTCGATGAGGGCCCGGGTGTACGGGTGCCGCGGGTTCGCGAACAGCTCAGCCGTGTCGGCGACCTCGACGATGCGCCCCAGGTACATGACCGCGACCCGCTGGCTGAGGTGCTGGACGACGGCCAGGTTGTGGGCGACGAACAGGATGCTCAGGCCCAGGTCGCGCTGCAGCCTCGCGAACAGGTCGAGGATCGTGGCCTGCACCGACACGTCGAGCGCGGAGACGGGTTCGTCGGCGATGAGGACGTCGGGGCGCACGGCCAGGGCCCGGGCGATGGCCAGGCGCTGACGCTGCCCGCCGGAGAACTGGCTCGGGTAGGCGTCGAGGGCGTCCTCCTCCAGCCCGACGAGGTTCAGCAGCCGGACGCTCTCCTGGCGCACCTGCGCGCGCGGGACCACGTCGTGCAGCAGCAGCAGTTCGCGCAGCATCGACGCCACGGAGATGCGAGGGTTCAGGGAGGAGTACGGGTCCTGGAACACCATCTGGATCCGGCGGCTCGCGTCCTTGCCGCGGCGCGCGGGCACCGGTTCCCCGTCGTGCTCGAGGGAACCCCCGCTCGGCGTCGTGCTGCCGACGAGGACCTTGGCCAGCGTGGACTTGCCGGACCCGGACTCCCCGACGAGGGCGAGGACCTCCCCGCGGCGCAGCTCGAGGTCGACCCCGTCGAGGGCGCGCAGGTCCGTGCGGTGCTCGGTCCGCGTCAACCGCGCCGCCAGCGACGGGCGCAGCTGGTAGGTCTTGGTGACGCCCGCGGCCCGCAGCACCGGGGTGGTCGTCCCGTTCACGCGGGTGCTCCTTCGAAGATGCGGTGGGTCTCGATGCACGCGGCGTCGTGTCCGGGGGCGACGAGTTCACGCGGCGGGACGGCCGCGGTGCAGGCGTCCACGGCGAACGCGCACCGGGGGGCGAACGGGCACCCCGCCGGGCGGGCGCTGAGGTTCGGGGGGAACCCGGGGATGGGGACGAGCCGTCGGTCGGGCTGGTCGAAGTCGGGGGCGGAGTCGAGCAGCCCCTTCGTGTACGGGTGCCGCGGGTCGCCGAGGACGTCGCGGACGGACCCGGACTCCACGACGTGGCCGGAGTACATGACCGCTACGTCCGAGCAGGTCTGGTTCACGACGGCGAGGTCGTGGGTGACGAACACCAGCGCGGTACCGGTGTCGTCGCACAACCCCTCCAGGACCTTGAGCACCTGGTGCTGGACGGTGACGTCGAGCGCGGTCGTGGGTTCGTCGCACAGCAGCAGCCGCGGTCCGCACGCGACGGCCATCGCGATCATGATGCGCTGGCGCAGCCCGCCGGACAGTTCGTGCGGGTAGGCGCGTGCCCGCCGGACGGGGTCCGGGATCCCGGTGCGGGCCATCGTCTCCACCGCCAGCTGGGCGGCGTCGGCCTTCGACAGCCCGAGGTGGCGCCGAGGGCCCTCCGCGACCTGGTCCCCGACGCGGACGACGGGGTTGAGCGCGGTCATCGGCTCCTGGAAGACCATCGCGATCTCCGGGCCCATGAGGCGGCGGCGCTGCGCCGCCGGCATCCCGACGAGTTCGCGGCCGTCGTAGCGGATGCTGCCGGAGAGCACCTCGACGCCCCGCGGGAGCAGCCCGGCGACGGCACGCAGCGTGAGCGACTTGCCGGACCCGGACTCCCCGACGATCCCGAACCGTTCCCCGGCGGCGACCTCGAGCGAGAGGTCCTCCACGATGCGGGTGTCGGGGCGGTTGCGCCGGCGGACGCCGAGGGTGAGGTCGGAGACGCTGAGCAGGGAAGCGGCCACGGTCACTTCCTCCTCTCCGGGTTCAGGAGGTCGGAGATCCCGTCGCCGAGCCAGGACAGACCGAGACTCGTGACGACGACGACGAGACCGGGGATGGTCGCCTGCTGCCACTGGGTGGTGATGAACTCCTGGCCGTCGTTGATCATCGAACCCCACTCCGCCGTCGGCGGGGCGATGCCGAGGCCGAGGTACCCCAGGGTGACGATCGCCATGATGTCCATGACGATGTCGCTCATCCCGTAGATGACGGCCTGGGACAGGACGTTCGGGCCGATGTGCCGGACGAGGATGCGCGCGTGCGACATGCCGCCGAGGCGGGCCGCGACCACGTAGTCCTGCTCCTTGGCGACGAGGACCTCGCCGCGGACGATCTTGGCGTAGGAGACCCAGGAGACGGCGGCGATGGCGATGTAGATGCTGAACTCGCCGGACCCGAAGACGAAGACCAGGACGATGACCATGACGTAGAACGGGAAGGCGAAGAACACGTCGACGACGCGCATGAGCACGGTGTCGAGCCAGCCCCCGGCGTAGCCGGCGATCCCGCCGACGACGGTGCCGACGACGAACGGGATGAGGACCGCGAGGAACCCGACCCGCAGGTCGACCCGGGCGCCCCAGATGAGCCGGGACAGCACGTCGCGGCCGTACTTGTCGGTGCCGAGCAGGTGCTCGCCCGACGGGGACTGCAACGCGTTCGCCAGGTCCTGCTCCACCGGGTCGTAGGGGGCGAGCACCGGGGCGAGGACCGCGACGAGGACGAGCAGCCCGACGATGACACCCCCGGCGACGAGGGAACCGTTGCGGTACCAGGGCTGCAGCGAGCGCGACCGGGATCGGGTGGCCCGGCGCCGGGCGCTGCGCTCGACGAGGAGCGCGGTGGGGGTGCTCATGCGCGGGCCGTCCGGCTGAGGTCGACCCGGGGGTCGAGGAGCGTGTAGACGACGTCGGTGAGGATGCCGACGACGACCACGAACAACGCGACGAACAGGGTGACGCCCTGGATCGTCGGGAAGTCGCGGGTGAAGATCGAGTTGATCATCAGAGACCCCAGACCGGGCAGCGCGAACACGCGCTCGATGACGAGGGAACCGCCGACGAGGTACCCGAGGTTGACGCCGATGATCGAGACGGTGGGGATGGCGGCGTTGCGCAGGACGTGGCCGCGGAACAGCTGCACCCCCGAGGCCCCCTTCATCTTCGCGGTCCCGACGTACTCCGAACCCAGCACGGAGATCATCGACGAGCGCAGGCTGCGGATGATGGTCGGCGACATGGCGATCGCGAGCGTCACCGCCGGCAGGAACAGGTGGTACAGGTGCTCCAGCGCCGTGTCGCCGTACCCGCCGACGGGGAAGGCCCGCAGGCTGACGCCCAGCAGCAGGATGAGCATGATGCCCACCCAGAACTGCGGCATGCCCTGACCGACGAGGGTGAAACCCCGCACACCCAGGTCGCGGGCGCCGCCGGGGCGGAACGCGGCGAGGGCGGCGAGCGGCACGCTGATGAGCAGGGCCAGCACGAGCGCGTACAGCAGCAGGGTCAGCGTCACCGGGATCGCCTCGAGGACGAGCTGGGTGACCGGGAGCTGGTAGGTCAAGCTGGTGCCGAGGTCGCCGTGGGCGAGCTGGCCGAGGAAGAGCAGGTACTGCCGCCACAGCGGTTCGTCGAGGCCGAGCCTCGCCGTGAGCGCGGCGACGCTCTGCTCGGTCGCGCGTTCCCCCAGCAGGGCCAGGGCCGCGTTGCCGGGGAGGAGGTGGGCCAGGAGGAAGACGATGAGCGTGACGCCGAAGGCGACGGGGATGGACTGCACGAGACGGCCGGGGATGAACCGCAGACGGTGGCTCACCGTCCCACCTCCTTGTTCACGTCGGGGGGGTTCACGAGGGGGTTCGCGAAGGGGTTTCGCAGCGTGGCGGGACGGGGGCGGGGTGTTCCCCGCCCCCGTCCGGCGGTCACTGCTTCTTGGAGACGTCCTGGAGCAGGTACCCGCCCAGCGGCGTCACGTGGAACCCCTGGACCTTGCTCGTCGAGGCGTAGACGTACGGCGAGTAGTAGAGGTAGGCCAGGAACGCGTCCTCGCTCGTCTTCTGCTGGAGCTGGGTGTAGAGCTCCTGCCGCTTGGCGCTGTCGGTCTCCTTCTGCGCCTGCGCGTTGATGGCGACGACCTCGGGGTTGTCGTAGGAGGTGAACGCCGACTTCGAACCGCCCTGCGGGTCGACCGCGAAGGACGTCCACTGGTCGGGGTCGGGGATGTCCATCGTCCAGGCGGAGATGGTCATGTCGAAGTCCGACGCCAGCCGGGCCTGCTTGTTCGCCGTCGGGTCGAGCTGCTTGATCTCCATCGTGATGCCGATGTCCTTCAGCTCCGACTGCATGATCTGCGCGACCGAGGCCTGGTTCGGGTTCCCCGAGGCGATGAGCAGCGTCGTGGTGAAACCGTCCGGCTTCGAGGACTGCGCGAGCTCGGCCTTGGCCTTGGCGACGTCGAAGGTGGCACCGCCGGCGTTCTTGTCGTAGTACGGCGTGCCGGGGGAGAGCAGGGAGTTCGCGGCCTCGCCGTTGCCGAACAGGACGGCCTTCACGAGGGACTCGCGGTCGATGGCGTAGGAGATCGCGCGGCGGACGTGGACGTCGTCGAACGGGGCGCGGGCCTGGTTGAAGGCGACGTAGTCGATCTGGGTGGACGGGAACGTCTCGGCCTTGACGTCGCCCGACGCCTTCAAGGACGACAGGCTCGACCAGTCCGGCGTGTCGTCGATGTCGATCTGGCCGCCCTGGACCTGCAGCTTGCGGGTGTTCGCGTCGGGGACGACGTTCCACTGCACGCTGGACAGGTACGGCTTGCCCTTCTGCCAGTACTTCTCGTTCGCCGTGAGCTTGAGGGACTGCCCCTTCTTCCAGCCGTCCCAGACGAAGGGACCGGTACCGACGGGGGCGGTGTAGAACTCCTCGGCCGTCTTGCCGCCGTAACCCTCCGGCACGACGCCGTTGGAGAAGATCGAGAGGTCGGCGATGAGGGGCGCCCACGGGTACTTGAGCTTCACGGTGACGGTGTGGTCGTCGGTGGCCGTGACGGTGTCGATCGCCGCGTTGACGAAACCCCAGCCCTCGGCGCCGGTCTTGGTGTTCTCATCGATCGAGAACTTCACGTCCTTCGCCGTCATCGGCGTGCCGTTGGAGAACGTGACGTCGGTGCGCAGCGGGATGGTGTAGGTGAGCTGGTCGTCGGAGATGGTGTAGCCGGTGGCCAGCCAGGGTTCGAGCTTCGTGCCGTCCGCGCTGGCGTGGAACAGGGGCTCCATGATCTGTTCCATCACGCGGATGGAGTTGTTGTCGAACGTCGTCGTCTTGTCCATCGCGATGATGTCCGCCGAGCGCGCCATCGTCAGGTCGCCACCCTTGGCGGGTGCACCTCCCGCGTCGGCGCCGTCGTCGCTGCCGGCCGCGCCGCACCCACCGAGGGCGAGCGCCATCGTCAGGGCCAGGGCTCCGACCACTCCGAACCGTGTTCTCATCGGGGGCCTCACTCGTCTCTGCGCCGTGGAGGGCGCCGGGGGTTTGGGTGGGACGGGGTTCGTGCACGACCCCTGCGTCGCTGTAGCGATGGTTACAGTAGCCCCGCATTTTGTCCAGCTTGTTACGTTCGGGATACGTCGAGGTCACACTCCGCCCCTTCGGCGGGTGCGAGGGTCGTCAGGCGCGCAGGTCGTGGGCGCGGAACGCGGCGCGCAGGGTCTCGTCGTCGAGAACTCCCCCGACCGTGGGAACGGCCGCGGCGACGAAGCCGTCGGGCCGGACGAGGTACGTGCGGTCGGTCCGCCACCGGCCCGTGTCGGTGGGGAACGCGTGCGGTCCCTCGATCCAGTCCGGCAGGTCCGCGGGGCGTGCGGGGGCCGCGCCGTAGGAGTGCAACTGCCACGCGAGGGAGCGCAGGGCCGGGCGGTTCCCCTGCGTCGGGAACGCGCGTCGTCCGACGGCGCGGTCGTCCGCCCAGGCGGGCAAGGGCCTCGTGGCGACGTGGTGGTGGATCCGGTACTGGCCGACGTACCCGGCGACACGACGACCGACGGACGTTCGCACGCCCCGCGCGGCGAACGGCGCGGCCACGGTGGCGAACCCCCGTCGCACCAGGGCGGTCACGGGGTTCCTCCGGGCCATGAGGCCGAACGCCCGGTCGGTGACGCGGACCAGGCGCAGGGCGACGGGCCGCCGTTCCCGTTCGTACCGGTCGAGGGCGTCCGGGCCGGCGTGGCCGAGGACGACGTCGGCGAGGAGGTGCGCGAGGTCCTGAGCGTCCTGCAGACCGGTGTTCATCCCCTGACCGCCGACCGGGGAGTGGACGTGGGCCGCGTCACCGGCGAGGAACACCGCGCCCCGACGGAACCGCTCGGCGACGCGGTGGTGGACGCGGTACGTGGAGAACCAGTCGACGGACGCGTGGCCGACGCCGAGGTCCCTGCGCGCCGTGGCGAGAGCCTCCTCCTGTCCGACGTCCGGACTGGCGGCGATGGAGATGGCCCGGACGTGCCCGCCCGCACCGAGCGGGTAGAACACGCCGAAACCCCGGCGTCCCGCCCGCATCGTGAGGCAGTCCTCCGGCAGGCCGGTCGCGCCGCGCACGTCGGCGACCCAGAACACGGCGTCGTCGGTGACGCCCTCGAAGGCCAGGCCCAGCGAGCGGCGGACGACGGACCCGGCGCCGTCCGCACCGATGCACCAGCGGGCGCGGAGGCGGGTCATCCCGTCCGGACCGTCGAGGAGCGCGCAGACGCGGCCGTCGGGCTCGGCCGTCCGGTCGTCGAGGTCGATGAGGGCGTGGTTCCAGCGGACGTCGCGGCCGGTCGCGCCGAGGGCGCCGACGAGGAGGTCCTCCGTGCGGCTCTGCTCCAGGACGTGCAGCCCGGGGAACGGGGTCTGACCCTCCTGGGCGGCGGCGAGGTCGACCACCGCGGGGCGTCCGGGTGGGCCGATCTGCACCCGGGCGGCACGGTGCGCGCGGGCGAGGAAGTCGTCGGCGAGGCCGAGCTGGTCGTAGACCTCCACCGTCCGCGCCTGGACCGCGAGGGCACGTGACTCCGTCGTCGGGCCGGACTTCCCGTCGACGACGACGGCGCGGACACCGCGGCGGGCCAGGACGAGGGCGGCCAGGAGGCCCGTCGGGCCGGCGCCGACGACGAGGACGTCGGTGTCCTCCGCGGGCAGGTCGTCCACTCCGGTCACCTGGTCAGGATGCGCGCCCGGCGTGGCTCGTGCCAGGTCCGCCCCGCTCCCGCGCCGGCCGGATCGGTGGGAGAGTGAGGGTCCACCGTCACCAGGAGGACGCCATGACCTTCGCCATCGGTGTCGCCGTCGTCGTGCTGCTCGTCGCGCTGGTGGTGGTCCTCGCGGTCCGCGACCGCGGCCGTGACCGGTCCTCCCGCGAGGTCCCGCACCGCGACGACTGGGACGTCGCGGGCCGGGGCGGGGCAACGTTCCACGCCCACAACATGCCGGGCCCCGGCGCCTGACGCCTCGGGATCAGACCTCTCGCGTCGCGCGGGCGATGCGGGAGCGCACGTGCACGAGCGGCGTCGTGGCGGCCTCGTCGCGCGGTAGCGCCTGGACGGAGAACTCCGCCAGGGCACCGGGGCGGAACACGAGGCAGAACGTCGACCCCCCGAACTGGAACCGGCCCACCTCGTCCCCCTTCGCCAGGTGGGCTCCGGGGACGACGCCGTCGTCGAGGACGCACGAGGAGACGTCCGCCATGCCGACGGGGACGAAGGCCACCAGTCCCAGGGCGGGGTCGTCGGCGCGCAGGAGGACGACGGCGCGCGCCGCGACGTGGGCCATGTAGCCCTGCGACTGCTGCGGTTCCCTCGCCTCGGGACCCTCGCTGTCGGCCTCGGAGAAGTACGTCCCGCCGACGACGAACGCGCGCTCGACGGTGCCGGCGACGGGGGCGTGCCAGCGGTGGTAGTCGGTGGCGCTGAGGTAGGCCTGGTAGACGGTGCCGCCGACGAACTCCTCGACGGAGGGGTCACCGGCGAGCATGTCCTGCAACGAGTACGGCTGGCTCTTCAGCCAGAACTCGTCGGTGTGCTGGACGTCCCGGGCCAGCGCGTAGGGCGTCGATTCGCACGGGCTGACGACGACCCCGTCGTCGTCCGGGTCCTCCACGGGTCGTTCGCCGTCGCGGAACCGCCGGGTGAAGAAGTCGTTCCAGGACGAGAAGCCCCAGTGCTCGTCGTCGGGGTCGTGCTCGTACTGCTCGATGCCGACGGCCTCGGCTGCCGCCTGCGACATCCAGCCCGCAGCGGAGTCGTCGATGACGGAGAGGGACGCCGGGCTGTCGAGGTGCTCGCACCAGGCGTCGAGGTACTTCTCCAGGACCGCGTTGACGGCCGGGTTCCGGTAGGCGGCGAAACCCGACGGCGTCGCCGTCGTCTGGTCCAGGACGGCCTGCACGGGGGTCATGACCATCGAATCGCGGCTGAACTCGGGCGCCGTCGTCAGGACGGCGTTGAGCAGCCGCAGCAGGTCCGGCAGGTCCCGCACGTGCCGGGGCGGCCGACCCGGTCCCTCGGGGACCTCGGCGACCATCCGCTCGAGCTGCATCCGGGCCACCGCGTCCCGGGCGAGCAGCTCGTCGAACTCCGCCATGACCGGGTGCCGCTCCGGGTCGCCGTCCTCGTCGAGCCGACGGCGCAGGTTGGCGACCCAGGCCGCGACGCTCTCGGGGTCGGGCAGCCAGCCACCGTGTCGCGGAGCGTCGGACCGGGAGAGCTGGTGCGTCATGAGCGTCACGCTAGGCAGGCTCGAGGAGGCGCGCTCGTTGCGGCGGGACCGTGCCCCGCATGCCGCGCTGTCAGGCGAAGAGGTCCAGACCGCCGTCGGCGGTGCTCACCAGGGACGCGGGTCCCGGTTGACGAGCGGACCGGGCGTCGTCGCGCGCCCGCTGGGCGTCCGCCCTCTCCTGCGCCAGCGCGGCCATGGCCTGCGCCATCGCCTGCGCCGCCGCCTCGAGCTGGGCGCGGTCGATTTTCAGGGTGTCCTCGTCGGCGTGGTTCGTGACGTCGCTGACGAGCGTGTCCTGGGCCTCCTTGTAGTCCCGCGTCGCCTCGCGCAACGCCTTCTCGGCGGGGGAACCGCCGCCCGAGCCCGGGCGGGCGATCGACGCCAGGTTGGTCCCGCTGACGGAGATGCTCACGTGGTCCTCCAGACCGGTCGGGGCGCGCACGGCGCGGACACGCCGCGTCGTCGCTCCCACCCGTCCATCGGCAGCCTCCGTGCCCGTCGACAGTGGTCGCGATCATGTGGGACCCGGTCCCCACCGGACGGCCGAACGCTGCCTCAGGGCCGGTCGGTGAGCGTCCGCAGCGCCGATCCGACGGCCTCCAGGTGCGCGCTCATCGCGTCGCGGGCGGCCGCGTCGTCGCGGGTGGCGATGGCCTCGACGATGCGGGCGTGCTCGTCGTCGGAGTGCTCGCGGCGGTCGGGGAGGAGGTTGAGAGCCTGGGACTGGGCGGTGGAGGCCTCGCGGACGGCGGCGAGCACGGACACGATGACCCGGTTCCGCGACGCCTGGGCGATGAGACCGTGCAGCCGGCCGTCGAGGACGGCCCACTCCTGAGGGTCCGGTTCGCCGCGCATCGCCTCGACGAGCTCGCGCAGCTCGGTGAGCTCGGACTCGCTGTGCCGCAACGCCGCCCACCCCGCCGCGGGCACCTCGACGAGGGGCCGGGCCTCGAGCAGCTCGGAGGCGGCGAAGGAGCCGAAGACGGGGTCGGCTTCGACCGAGTCGTGCACGACGAAGGACCCCAGGCCGGTGCGCGGCTCGGTGAGGCCCAGTGCGTGGCAGGACCGCAGCGCTTCCCGCACGACGGACCGTGACACCCCGTGCCGTTCGGCGAGAGCGGCCTCGGACGGCAGGCGGGTGCCGACGGGCAGCTCGCCGCCGAGGATCGCGTCGCGCAGGTCGGCGAAGACGGCCTCGGCGGCGCCGACCCGGGTCACGGCGGGCGCGCGGTCGGCCCAGGAAGTCATGGGGCCCATCATGCGTGCCCTTGACGGGACGGCGATGCCTCCCCCATTCTCGAGCCACCTGTCAGACAGCCGGACAGGTCCAGCGAAGGGACCCGATGTCGTGACCCGCCCCGCCCCCGACGAGCCCCACACCCCCACCCGCACCGAGCACGACCTGCTCGGCGAGCGGGAGGTGCCCACCGACGCGTACTGGGGCATCCACACCCTGCGCGCCGTGGAGAACTTCCCCATCACCGGTCGCGTCATCGGCCAGGACCCGCACCTCGTGCGGGCCCTCGTCGACGTCAAGCAGGCCGCCACCCTGGCCAACCTCGAGCTCGGCGTCCTCGACGCCGAGCGGGCCGACGCGATCGTCGCGGCCTGCCGGGAGATCGCCGACGGGGCGCTGCACGAGCAGTTCGTCGTCGACGTCGTCCAGGGCGGCGCCGGCACCTCGACGAACATGAACGCCAACGAGGTCGTCGCCAACCGCGCGCTGGAACTCCTCGGCCACGCCCGCGGCGACTACGCGCACTGCCACCCGAACACCCACGTCAACGCCTCGCAGTCGACGAACGACGTCTACCCGACAGCCGTGAACATCGCCACGCGCCGCTGGATCATGGCGCTGTGCGCCGAACTGGAACGGCTGCGCGACGCGTTCGCCGCGAAGGCCGCCGAGTTCCGCGACGTCGTCAAGATGGGCCGCACGCAACTGCAGGACGCCGTGCCGATGACGCTGGGCCAGGAGTTCGCCACGTACTCCGTCATGCTCACCGAGGACCTCGAACGCCTGCGGGAGTCCGCCGACCTGCTGCTCGAGGTGAACCTCGGCGCGACGGCCGTCGGCACGGGTCTCAACGCCCCCGTCGGGTACGCCGACCTCGCCGTCCGGCACCTCGCGCAGATCACGGGGTACGACCTCGTGAGCTCGCCCGACCTCGTCGAGGCCACCCAGGACGTCGGACAGTTCGTCCACCTCTCGGGCGTCCTCAAGCGCGTCGCGGTCAAGCTGTCGAAGGTCTGCAACGACCTGCGGCTGCTGTCGTCCGGTCCCCGCGCGGGGCTCGGGGAGATCAAGCTCCCGCCGGTGCAGGCGGGGTCCTCGATCATGCCGGGCAAGGTGAACCCGGTCATCCCCGAGGTCGTCAACCAGGTGGCGTTCCAGATCGTCGGCAACGACGTGTCGATCTCCATGGCGGCCGAGGCGGGACAGTTGCAGCTCAACGCCTTCGAACCCGTCATCGCGCAGCGACTGTCCGAGGGCGCACGCAACCTCACCCACGCCGTCGCCGTCCTCACCGACCGCTGCGTCACGGGGATCACGACCGACCCCGCACTGCTGCGGGCTCGTGTGGAGAACTCCATCGGGCTCGCCACCGCCCTCAACCCGCGGATCGGCTACGAGGCCGCCACCCGCATCGCCACCGAGGCCGCGCTGACGGGGGCCTCCGTCGCCGACCTCGTCCTCGCCGCCGGACTGCTCGGCCGCGAGGAGCTCGAAGAACTGCTCAAGCCGGAGAACCTCACCGCCCAGAAGATCCAGACCTCCCCGACGACCCAGGAGACCTCTCGATGACGACCGAGCTCCCCGACCGCACCGCCGCGGTCGCCGCCCCGGAAGCGCTGTACCGCAAGGACCTCAAACCCCGCCAGGTCCAGATGATCGCCATCGGCGGCGCGATCGGGACCGGGTTGTTCATGGGGGCCGGCGGTCGCCTCGCCGGCGCCGGTCCCGCCCTCGTCGGCGTGTACGCCGTCTGCGGGTTCTTCGGGTTCCTCATCCTGCGCGCGCTCGGCGAACTCGTCGTCCACCGGCCCACGTCGGGGTCGTTCGTGTCCTACGCCCGGGAGTTCTTCGGCGAACGCACCGCCTTCGTCGCCGGGTGGCTGTACTGGCTGAACTGGGCCACGACGGCCGTCGTCGACGTCACGGCCGTCGCGCTCTACATGAACTTCTTCGGCCGCTACTGGGCACCGATCGCGTCGGTGGACCAGTGGGTGTGGGCACTCGCCGCGATCGTCGTCGTGCTGGCGCTCAACCTGCTCTCGGTCAAGGTCTTCGGCGAGCTGGAGTTCTGGTTCGCACTGCTGAAGGTCGGGACCCTCGCGGTGTTCCTCGTCGTCGGGACGTACTTCGTGGTGTTCGGCGAGCCGATCGACGGCCAGAAGCCCGGGTTCGGGCTCATCGAGGCCAACGGGGGCTGGCTGCCCAACGGGCTGCTGCCGGCCGTCGTCGTCATCCAGGGGGTCGTCTTCGCGTACGCCTCGATCGAGCTCGTCGGCACGACCGCGGGTGAGGTCGAGGAACCGCAGAAGGTCATCCCCCGCGCCATCAACACCGTCATCGTCCGCATCGTCGTGTTCTACGTCGGCTCGGTCCTGCTGCTCGCGCTGCTGCTGCCGTTCGACGTCTACGAGAAGGGCGTCAGCCCGTTCGTCACGTTCTTCTCCCACGTCGGGGTCGAGGGCGTCGACGCGTTCGTGAACCTCGTCGTGCTGACGGCCGCGCTGTCCTCGCTCAACGCGGGCCTGTACTCCACCGGCCGCATCCTGCACTCCATGGCGCACACGGGTTCCGCCCCCTCGTTCGCCGGCCGGGTGAACCGCAACGGCGTCCCGTACGGCGGCATCGCCCTGACGGTCGTCGTCGCGCTGCTCGGGGTCGTGCTCAACGCCCTCGTGCCCGCCGACGCGTTCGAGATCGTCCTGAACATCGCGGCGATCGGCATCGTCAGCGCCTGGGGCGTCATCGTCCTGTGCCAGCTGCGGCTGTGGTCGTGGGCGAAGGCCGGACGCATCGCGCGGCCCGCCTTCCGGATGCCGTTCGCGCCGTGGAGCGGGTACGCGACCCTCGTGTTCCTCGTCGCCGTGCTCGTGCTCATGGCCTTCGACCACCCCGTCGGCACCTGGACGATCGGCTCGCTCGTCGTCATCGTGCCGCTGCTGGCCCTCGGGTGGCGCGCCGCGAAGCCGCGTGTGGAAGCGTTGGCCGCTCAGCGTCAGCAGGACTGAGGAGGACCGTGGCGACCCCGACGACCCCGTTGATCGTGGTGGTGACCACCGGCGGCACCATCGCCAGCACCGTGGGCGCCGACGGGGTCAGCAGCCCGACCCTCGCCGGTGGCGCCCTCGTCGGCGCCGCCGCCGCGGAGGCCGGCGTGCGGGTGCGGGTCGTCGAGGCGCTGCGGGTCGACTCCTCCACGCTCACGCTGGACGACGCGTGGACCGTCGTGACGGCCGTCCACGACGCGCTCGCCGACCCCGACGTCGCCGGGGTCGTCGTCCTGCACGGGACGGACTCGCTGGAGGAGACCGCCTACCTGCTCGACCTGCACCACGACGACGCCCGCCCGGTGGTGCTGACGGGGTCGCAGCGGACGGCGGACCACCCGGAGTCGGACGCCCCTGCGAACGTCCACTACGCGCTGTGGGCGGCGGCATCGGTCACGGGCGTCGTCGTCGCCTTCCGAGGCGGGTTCGTGCACGCCGCCGGAACGGCCAAGCGCCACACCACCGAGCTCGACGCCTTCACCGCGCCCGACGGTCCCCTTCCCCGCGTGCTGCTGCCGCGGGCTGACGGACCGTGGCCGCGCGTCGACGTCGTCGCCGGGTACCCCGGGATGGACGGGATGCTCCTCGACGCGTGCGTCGCCGCCGGTGCGCGGGGGATCGTCCTGCAGGGCCTGGGCTCGGGGAACGCGACGCCCGCCGTCGTCGCGGCGGTCGCGCGGGCGCGGGAGGCCGGGGTCGCCGTGGTGCTGACGACGCGGGTCCCCGCCGGGCCGGTCGCCACCACCTACGGCGACGGGGGCGGCGGCGCGGACCTCGCCGCGGCCGGGGCCGTCCCCGCAGGCCGGTTGAAGGCCGGTCAGGCGCGCGTGCTGCTGGCTGCGCTGCTGCGGGCGGGGGCGGACGTGGCGGAGGGGTTCGCCGCGCGCGGCTGACAGCAGCGGCCCCGTCAGTCAGCGACCGCGGTCCGCCTGCTCAGATGCGGTCCTGGAAGGGGCGTTGGCAGCTACCAGCAGGTGAGCCGTCCTGCGCTGTGCCCAGCCCAGCAACCCCGCCGCCACCACGACTAGTCCTCCCAGGGTGAAGACCAGTCCACCCCCGACCCGGCCCGGCACCGCCAGCAACCCGCTCAGCAACAGCAGACCCACCACCGCCACCAGCGCGCCCACCGCCGGCTGCAGCCAGCGCGGTAGCCGGTTCGACACGTTGACGTGCAGCAGGTAGCGCCCGTAGTCGAAGGCCGCAGCTGCGACCGGCGCTTGGTCGGCGGGCAGGCCCTGACGAGCGCGCTCCACCGCCTGCCGGCGCCCGTCGACGTCCACCTGCGCCCACGCATGCCGGGCCAGGCGCCGCTCGGCGGGGCTCATCGGGAACAGGGCGTCGCGCACGACCGTCAGCGTAGGCAGCCACCGCACCGACCCGCCCCACCACGACGGGGCGCCACCACCCCACATGACGACGCCACCCAGGGCTCAGCGTGGGAAGCAGCCCGCGCGCCGGCTCCACTGCGAGCGGCTGGGACACTGGGTCCGTGACCGCTGCGCCGACCGATGCGCGCTCCGCCGTCGTCCGGCAGGGGTTGTCCGTCGCCGTCGCGACCGGCCTGTACGGGGTGAGCTTCGGCGCCCTCAGCGTCACGAGCGGACTGTCCGTCTGGCAGACGTGCGTGCTCTCCCTCCTGCTCTTCAGCGGCGGGTCGCAGTTCGCGCTCATCGGCGTGCTCGGCGGGGGCGGGACGGCGGGGGCCGCCGTCGCGGCGTCCTCCCTGCTCGGCGTGCGGAACGCGCTCTACGGGCTGCAACTCGTCCCGGTCATGCGGCCGCGGGGCTGGCGCCGGGCCGCCGTCGCGCAGTTGACCATCGACGAGTCGACGGCCGTCGCCGTCGCCCAGTCCGAACCTCCGCTGCGACGGCTGGGGTTCTGGGTGACCGGCCTCGGCGTGTACGTCGGCTGGAACCTCATGACGCTCGTCGGCGCGCTGGCCGGGAACTCCCTCGGCGACCCGAAGCGCTTCGGTCTCGACGCGGCCGCCGCGGCGGCGTTCACCGGGTTGCTGTGGCCGAGGTTGAAGGGACGGGAACCCGTCGCGATCGCCGTCGTGGGAGCACTCGTGACGACCGTGCTCGTGCCGGTCATCCCGCAGGGGTTGCCCGTCATCGCGGCGGCCGCGGTGGGGTCGCTCGTGGCGTGGTGCTGGCCGCAGCCCCGGACAGGGGACGAGGCGTGACGTTCTGGTTCGCGGTCCTCGGCGCCTCTGCCGTCGCCTTCGCGACGAAGTTCGCCGGGTACGTCGTCCCGCCCGCCGCGCTGGAACAGCCGCGCGTGAAGCGGCTGACGGGGATGCTGCCGGTGGCGCTGCTCGCATCGCTCGTGGTTCTGCAGACGTTCTCGACCGGCCGCGACCTCGTGCTCGACGCGCGGGCCGCGGGGCTGCTCGTGGCGGTCCTGGCCCTCGTCTGCCGGGCACCGTTCATCGTCGTCGTCGTGCTGGCGGCGGGGACGGCCGCGGGTCTGCGGGCGTTGGGGTGGGGATGAACGAGGAGATCGCGACCTACTACGACGAGTTCGCCCCGCACTACGTCCCGGGCTGGCGGTCGGTCCAGTACTACGGACCGCTCGTCGCCGACTTCCTGCTGCGCGCCGTCACGCCGGAGTGCCGGGTGCTCGACGTCGGCTGCGGGCCGGGGCAGTTGACGAGCCAGCTCGCCGAGGACGTCGAGGTCGTCGGCTGCGACGTCTCTCCGCAGATGCTCGCGGGCGCCCGCGAGGCCCGACCCGGAGGGCGCTACGAACTCCACGACCTGCACGACCCCGTGCCGGCGGACTGGGGTCGGTTCGACGTCGTCCTGGCCGTGGGCTGCCTGGAGTTCTGCCGCGACCTCGACGCGACGCTGGGCCACCTCGCGGCGGTGTGCGCACCGGGTGCGCGGGTCCTCGTCGGAGCGGTGGAGGACCGCGCCCTCGGGCCCGGCGCGTCGACGAGGGAGTTCTCCGCGGAGGGGCTGCCCGGGGTGGCGATGCACGCCTACGACGCGACCGCGCAACTCGCCGCGGTCACCGCGTCCGGGCTCGCGCCGTACGGGTACCGGTACGTGCCGGCGTGGCGGCACGAGGAGTACGGGTACGTCGTGCACTACGGGTTGTGGGAGCTGCGGCGGGACCGCTGACGACCGTCAGTCCCCGCGCCCGTCGACGGCGGGGAGTTCCTTGCGCAGCACCGTGCTGTCGTAGTTCGTCACCGACCACGTCCACCGGCCCACCACCGTGTACCCCCGCCGCCAGTACCAGGCGAGGAGTTCGTCGGCCGCGGACGACGTGTCGATGACGACCGCGTCGCAGCCCCGTTCCGCCAGACGCCGTTCGGCGTGGACCAGCAGAGCGTGGCCCAGCCCGGTGCCGCGCCACGTGGGGTCCACCGCCAGTTGCGAGAAACGGCCGGCCTGCGGTGCCGCCGGGTACCCGTCGGGAAAACCTCCGGGCCCGCTGACGGTCACCGTTCCGACGAACTCGCCGTCGACGACCGCGACCCAGCACTCACCGTCCAGCACCCTCCGGCGGGTGTGCTCCACCGACTGGTACGACCCGAAGAACCGTCGCCCCTGAGCGGCGTGCTCGGCGTAGGCCCGGTGGCAGAGCTCGGTGAGCTGTTCGACGTTGTCGTGCTCGTCCACGAAGGGTGCGAACCGGGGGCCCTGCTGCTGCGTCGGACGGGTCGGCCCGGGCTCGTCGGAGCTGAGGTGCATGCCAGGGGACGGTAGTGCCCGACGCCGGTGGACCGCCCAGGCCTCGACGTCACTCGCCCACCTGCCGCTCCAGGGCCGCAGCGATGCGTTCCTGCGCCTCGGCCGAGCGCGTCAGGGTCGCGCGCAACCGCGTCAGGTAGACGACGAGGCACACGAACAGGACGAGGTTGACGATGCCGGTGATGTCGGTCATCGCGTGATCGTCGCAGCCCGACCCCTGCGCCCACCGGGTGCGCGCCGGGGACGGGTGGAGTTCGCTGAGGCGGGAGGTTGCAGCAGCCCACCTCGCACCGTCGTCCCTCCACCCGAGGAGTCCCCGTGCCCGACACCACGATCCCCGGCGCCACCACCGTGTCCACCCTCAAGGCCCACGTGGCCGTCCCCCCGGTCGGGGACGGGCCGTGGCCCGCAGTGGTGGTCCTGCACGAGGCGTTCGGGCTGACCGACGACACCCGTCAGCAGGCCGACCGCCTCGCCGCCGCCGGCTACCTCGCCGTGGCTCCGGACCTGTTCAGCGCCGGCGGCGTCCGCTGCCTGCGCGCCACCTTCTCGGCCATGACGGCGGGGCACGGACCCGCCTTCGGCGACATCGACGCCGCCCGACGGTTCGCCGCGGAGCACCCCCGGTCCACGGGCGTCGTGGGGGTCCTGGGGTTCTGCATGGGCGGGGGTTTCGCGCTGGTCGCCGCCACCCGCGGGTTCGACGCCGCCGCCCCCAACTACGGTCGACTGCCGCCGAACGCCGAGGAGGTCCTGCGCGGGGCCTGCCCCGTCGTGGCCAGCTTCGGTGGTCGCGACCGTTCCCTGCGCGGGGCCGCACAGCGTCTGGAGGGCATCCTCACCGACGCCGGCGTCGAGCACGACGTCCACGAGTACCCCGGGGCCGGGCACTCGTTCCTCAACCGGCACAACGCGGGACCCCTCGCGGCGCTGGAGCGGGTCGCCGGTTTCAGCTACCACCAACCGTCCGCGGAGCACGCGTGGGGACGCATCCTGCGCTTCTTCGAGACGCACCTGCGCGCCGCGGGGGACAGAACCCCACCGGACGCCTGACCGCGGAACGCCACGGCTCCGACGGACGGAGTTCCCCCCTCACGCCCCGCCGTTGAGCGCCGTCGTCGTCAACGCGGCGGCCTCCACCCCGTGGGCCTTGAGGACCTCGGCGTAGCGGCCGGAGGCGATCGACTCCTGCAGCGCGCGCTGCACGGCGTCCCGCAGCTCGGTGCGGTCCTTGGCGACGCCGAAGCCGTAGGGCGAGGGCTGCAGCGGCTTGCCCGCGAGGGCGGTCTTCCCGTTGGAGGCGGCGACCAGGTCGGCGGCCGAGGGGTAGTCCTCGACGCCGAAGTCGGCGCGGCCGGCTTCGACCTCGGCGGCGCTCTGGCCGTTCGGCACCTCGTCGACCACGATCGCCGCCTTGCCGGCCGCCGTGCAGAGGGCGGACTGCGCGGCCACGAGGTCGCCGTTCGTCGTGCCGGAGTTCACGGCCGCGCGGTGCCCGCACCAGGTGCCGGGGCCGTCGAGGCCGAGGGGGTTCCCGCCGGCGGCGATGGCCTGGCTGCCGGCGATGAAGTAGTCGACGAAGTCGACCTTCTCCTGCCGGGCGGCGCGGTCGGTCATGGACGAGGCGATGAGGTCGGCGCGGTGGGCCGAGACGGTGTCGATGAGGTCGTCGAACCCGGTCTGCACGAAGACGACCTTCAGGCCCATCCGCTGAGCGAGATCGGTGACGAGGTCGATGTCGGCGCCGACGAAGTCCGCCCCCTGCATCGACTCCATCGGCGCGTAGGTCGCGTCGGTCGCGACCGTCAGGGTGCCGGGCACCACGAGCGGGAGGGCGGTGGAAGCGGCGGCCGGGGTCGTCGCGGCGCTGTCGCCCGCGCAACCGGCCAGGCCCGCGAGCGCCGTCGCGGCGAGTGCCGCGGCCAGGGGGGCACGGAAGCGGGTCGTGCGCACGGGGGTCCTCCTCGGACGGCGTCGGGGACCGGGCGGTCCCCCTCCCTCCATCGGCAGCGGTCCCGCTGGACCGTTTCACCCGTCCGGGTGAGCGGGGTCCAGGCGCTTGGCGAGGCAGTGGTGGGCGTAGGGGTCGTCGGTGAAGCGGTCCGTGGGCGTGTATCCGTGCCGCGCGTAGAGGCGGCGTGCCTCGACGAGGTCGTCGCGGGTCTCCAGCCGGAGCACCTGCAGACCCCGTGCGCGGGCTTCCTCCTCGAGGGCCCTCAGGAGGCGGGTGCCGACCCCGTGGCCCCGGGCCGCGCTCGTGACGTGCAGGCGCGTGACCTCACCGATGTCCCCCAGCACCCGCAGACCCGCGCAGCCCAGGACGTCCTCGCCGCGCCGGGCGAGGAGCAGGAGGCCGTCCGGGGGCGCGAGCCGGTCGTCCCCGGAGCCGGCGACGAGCTCGTCCACCTCGGCCGTCGTGGCCGCGCGGCCGTACCAGCGCGTGACGATGTCGTCGTAGTAGGCGCGCAGCGCCGCGCGGGCGGGGACCGAGGTCGGGTCCTCGGGAGCGACGACGACCTCAGGCACGGGGGGCGATCCACTCGACAGCCGGCCACACCCGCGGCTCTTCCACCACCCCGCGATCATCGCAGCGCGGCTCACCGCCGGCCGGTCACCCGACCCCGCACCGCCGTCGACCACGCCAGCACCGGCAGCGACAGGCGGGTCAGCGCGGACCCGGCCGGGGAGGCGCCGGCGAGGATGCGGTCGACGGTCGCCATGGACAGGTTCGTCACCGCGGTGCCGCGGTGGCGCATGGCCGTCTCGAAGGTGCTGACGGCGGTGGCCAGGGTCTGCGTCCCGGCCCGCGCGGCCAACAGCTCGGTGACGAGCCCGTGCGCGTCGACGATCGCCGTCCCCGCTCCCTTGCCCGCCGTCGGCGGGGTGGCGTGGACGGCGTCGCCGAGGGCGGTGAGGCAGCCGGCGGGCCAGGGCGCCATGTCGCGCACCCGCTGCGGGCCGACGTGGAAGCGGTAGGAAGCCACCGTCGAGGGGTCCGTCCGCCCGAGGACCTGCAGGGGCGCGTCCCCCCACCCGGCCGCCCGCAGGGTCGCCACGGTCGTGTCGCGCAACGGCCCGCCCCGCTGCTCGCGCAGGGCGGCGGAGGCGGTCGCCTCGGGGACCATCGCGCCCCACACGTACGTCGGCCCGGTCGTGACGGCGGCCCGGTCGTGCGCGGCGTCGAGCACGGCGTACCCGTCCGGGTCGAGGAACCCCGTGTAGAGCGCGGTGCCGCGGGGGCCGACGGTGAGGCTGGACCGGGGACCGAGGCGGGCGCGTTCGGCCGGGTCGAGGTCGGCGGCCCGGGTCCGTCCGGAGATCCCGAGGAGCCCCGCGGGCCGGCTGGTCGGGTGCCCGAGGAGGTGGCGCACGACGAGGGAGTGCGGCCCGTCCGCCCCGACGAGCAGGTCGCCCTCGTCGGTGCTGCCGTCGGCGAAGGTCGCCCGGGCGCGTCCACCCGGGCCCTCGTCACGGCCGACCCCGGTGCACGTGCTGCCCAGGACGAGGCTGTCGCCGGCGGCGTCGGCCAGCAGCAGGCGCAGGGTGATGCGGTCGACGTCGATGCTGTCGGGGTCCAGGCCCTTCACCGTGATCTCGCCGAGGGGCCGGCCGCGCCAGTCGAACCAGACGTCCGGCGGCCGGCGCCGCACCGCGGACGCCGAGGCGAGGAGGCGGGCGTAGAGCTCGGGGTCGAGGAGTTCGCGCAGGGCCCGCTGCGCCGAGGTGTCGAGGGTGAGGTGGTACCCGCCGGTCGCCGCGGGGTCGGTGTCACGGTCGTGGACGGTGACGTCGAACCCGTGGCGGCGCAGGCCGGCGGTCAGGGCGAGGCCGCCGATCCCGCCCCCCACGACGACGACGCGGAACGGGGCTGTGCTGGTGGGGGTCATGGCGGCACGATGGAACTCCTGGCGGCCACCGGGTGGCCACCACTCGGGAGGGAGGTCCGGTGCCGTCCACGTCGGCCCGCGCGCTGAGCCTGCTCTCGATGCTGACCACCGGGGCGACGCTCGGCGGTGAGGAGCTGGCCCGGCGCCTGGGGACCTCACGGCGCACGGTGCGGCGCGACGTGGAGACCCTGCGCGAACTGGGCTACGCCGTCGAACCGGTCACGGGCGCGGGTGGCGGGTACCGGCTCGGTCCGGGCGGGGCGTTGCCACCGCTCGTGCTGGACGAGGAGCAGGTCGTCGCGGTCGTGGTCGCGCTGCAGACCACGTCCTCGGTGCTGCGCGGGATCGAGGACGCCAACCGCCGGGCGCTGGCGACGGTCCGGCAGGTGATGCCGCGCCGGCTGCGGCGGGACGCGGACGCCTTCACGGTGACGGCCGTCCCGAACCAGTGGGAGTTCCCGGCGCCGCCGCCCCCGGCGGACGTCGTGCGCACCGTCGGCGGCGCCGTCCGCCGTCGGGAGCTGCTGCGCGTGCCCGGGCCGGAGCGGTCGCCGTTGCTGGAACCGCACCACCTGGTCGTCTGGGCCGCGCGCTGGTACCTCCTCGCGTGGGACCGGACCGGGGAGGACTGGGTCGTCCTCCGCCTCGGCGAGGACACCGCCCTGGAACCGACCGGGGTGCCCTTCCGCGAGCGCCCCCTGCCCGAGGGCGGGCCGGGCGCACTGGTCCAGGGCACCGCGGACCGCGGGGACCGGCTCGCGCCCTGGCCGTGCACCGGATCCGCGGTCCTCGACCTGCCGGCCGAACTGGTCGCGCGGTTCGCCCCCGGCGGAGCCGTCGTCCGGCGGGTGGACGGTTGCCGCTGCGAACTGTCCATGGGCGCCTGGTCGTGGATCGGGCTCGCTGGCCTGTTCACGACGTTCGGCAGCCCGATGACGCAGGTCCAGCCGGTGCAGCTGCGGGACGCGTGCGCCACGGCCGCGGGGCACCTCAGCGCGGCCGCGCACGACTGATCCGGTTCAGGCGTGCCGGGGAACGGGAGCGCGGGGCGTGCGGTGCTGCCCGGCGTACGCGAGCACGTCCTCGAGCAGCACCCGGCGGTGCGTGCCGGGTTTCGTGTACGGCAGGGCGCCGGACTCCAGGAGCCGGACCATCGTCGGCCGGCTCACCCCGAGCACGTCGGCGGCCTCCTGCGTGGTGAGGAGCGCCTCGTGCGGGGTGAGGGTGACGGCCTCGCCGTGGGCGAGGGCGGTGACGGTCTCGCGCAGGGCGTGGGCCAGTTCCGGTGGCAGCGCGGCCCCGCGTCGGCCAACCTTCAACGACAGCAGCGCCTCGGGCTGCGCAGCGAGGAGTTCAGCGAGTTCAGCGAGACCTTCGAGGCCGGGTCGGACGGTGACCTCGGCGCCGTGGCAGGCGACGGACGACGACACCGTCCGACCGTAGCAGGGTTCCTCCCGAATCGAACAGAACGAAAATCTGGGTTACGCTGTGAGAACCGACCTGCCCCCGATTCGTGAGGACCGGCCGTGCTGACACTGCTGCTCGTCCACGCTGTCGCCGCCGTCCTCGCCGTGCCCCTGGTGAGGTGGCTGGACCGGCGCGCGTTCACGCTGCTCGCCCTCGCTCCCGCGGCCACGACGGTCTGGGCGGCGTTCCAGGGCCCCGCCGTCCTGCGCGGGCAGACCCCCGAGGTCGTCGTCCCCTGGGTCCCCTCCCTGGGCGCCGAACTCGCGTTCCGCCTCGACCCGTTGTCGTGGGTCCTCACGCTGCTCGTCGGCGGGGTGGGTGCCCTCGTCCTGTTCTACTGCGGCAGCTACTTCCACGCGAAGGACCCGGGATCTGCGCGGTTCGCCGCCGTCCTGACCGCGTTCACCGGCGCCATGACCGGACTCGTGCTCGCCGACGACCTCGTCCAGCTGTACGTGTTCTGGGAACTCACCACGGTGTTCTCGTACCTGCTCATCGGGTACGACTCGCACAAGCGCTCCGCCCGCCGCGCGGCGACGCAAGCCCTGGTCGTCACGACCTTCGGCGGCCTGGCGATGCTCGTGGGGCTCATCGTCATCGGGCAGGCAGCCGGGACCTACCGGTTGTCGGCGGTCCTGGAGAACTTCCCCACCGGCCCGTCCGTGACGG
Organism: Kineococcus endophyticus; assembly: GCF_040796495.1. Taxonomy (NCBI): domain Bacteria; kingdom Bacillati; phylum Actinomycetota; class Actinomycetes; order Kineosporiales; family Kineosporiaceae; genus Kineococcus; species Kineococcus endophyticus. The sequence goes on from NZ_JBFNQN010000012.1 coordinate 35,004, forward strand.
TCGCGGTCGTCCTGCTGCTCGTCGGCGCGATCTCGAAGTCCGCGCTCGTGCCGTTCCACTTCTGGTTGCCGGCCGCGATGGCCGCACCCACCCCGGTCAGCGCCTACCTGCACGCGGCCGCCATGGTGAAGGCCGGCATCTACCTCGTCGCGCGGTTCGCCCCGGCGGCCGCCGAGATGCCCGAGTGGCGGACGACCGTCCTGGTCCTCGGCCTGACGACGATGGTCCTCGGCGGGTACCGCTCGCTGCGCCAGCACGACGTGAAGCTGCTGCTCGCGTTCGGCACGGTCAGCCAGCTGGGTTTCCTCACCGTCCTCGTCGGGGCGGGGACCGCGGCCGCCACGACGGCCGGCATCGCGCTGCTGATCGCCCACGCGACGTTCAAGGCGTCGCTGTTCCTCGTCGTCGGCGTCGTCGACCACCAGACCGGGACACGGGACCTGCGCGAACTGTCCGGGCTCGGGCGCCGGATGCCGCTGCTCGCGGTCGTCGGCACCGTCTCGGCCGCCTCGATGGCCGGGGTTCCCGTGGCCGCGGGTTTCGTCGCCAAGGAGGCCGCGTACGCGGCGTTCCTGCAGGACCCCGTCGTGCTCGGCGTGCTGGTGCTCGGGTCGGTGATCACGGCCGCGTACTCGGCGCGCTTCGTGTGGGGCACGTTCTGGCGCAAGCCGGGCGTCCCCGACTCCACCGCCCCGCGGCCGTCGGCCGGGCTCATCGCCTCCCCCCTCGTGCTGGCCGGCGTCACCCTGCTCGCCGGGCCGCTGGCCCCGCTCGTGGACCGGCCCGCGGCGCTCATCGCCCACGACCTGCCCGGCGAGGCCGAGCACCTCGCGCTGTGGCACGGGTTCTCGCTGCCGCTGCTGCTGACGGTCGTGACGTTCGCGCTGGCCGCCGTCCTCGTCGTCACCAAGGACCGCGTCGAGGCGCTGCAGGCGCGCGGCCCGGGAGTCCCCGGCGCCGACCGGGGGTACCGCAAGACCGTGCGCGCCGTGGACCGCATCGCCGTCGAGGTCACCGGTGCCACCCAGCGTGGTTCGCTGCCGATCTACCTCGCCTCGATCCTGGTCGTCGTCGTCCTCGTGCCCGGGGGCGCGCTGCTGTGGACGCGGCCGTGGCCCAGCGACGTCGTCCTCTACGACAACGTCGGGCAGGTCCTCGTCGGGATCGTCGTCGTGGCGGCCGCCGTCCTCACCGTGCGGGCCCGCCGGCGCCTGCGGGCCGTGATGCTCGCGGGCGTCACGGGGTACGGCGTGACGTTGCTTTTCGTGCTGCACGCCGGCCCGGACCTCGCGCTCACGCAGGCGCTGGCCGAGACCATCACGCTCGTCGTGTTCGTCCTCGCGCTGCGCCGGCTGCCCCCGTTCTTCTCCTCGCGCCCGCTCGTGGGCACGCGCTGGGTGCGCATCGCGATCGGCGTCGCCGTCGGCACCTGCACGTCCCTGTTCGCGCTCGTCGCGTCCGGCGCCCGCGTCGCCGTCCCCGTCTCGATCGACCTGCCCGACCTCGCCTACTCCTTCGGCGGCGGGAAGAACGTCGTCAACGTGACGCTCGTCGACGCCCGCGCCTGGGACACCATGGGCGAGATCTCGGTGCTGCTCGTCGCCGCGACCGGGGTCGCGAGCCTCGTCTTCAACCGGCGGATGGGGTCGATCGACCAGGCGTTCACCGCTCACACGGACCCGCAGGAGGACGCGCCGCGCAGGTCGCGGCTGCAGAACTGGCTGCCCGCGGGCAGCACCGTCGACCCCGAGCGCCGCTCCGTCGTCTTCGAGGTCGTCACGCGGCTGACGTTCCACGCCATCCTCGTGCTGTCGGTGTACCTGGTGTTCTCCGGGCACAATCAGCCCGGCGGCGGATTCGCCGGCGGTCTGGTCGCCGGGCTCGCGCTCGTCGTGCGCTACCTCGCGGGCGGTCGGTACGAGTTCAACACCGCGGTCCCCATCAACGCGGGCTGGCTGCTCGGCAGCGGCCTGTTCCTGTCCGCCGGCACCGGCCTGGTCGGCATCCTCATCGGCCAGGGCGTGCTGCAGACCGCGATCATCCAGTTCGACGTCGTGCTCCTGGGTCACGTGAAGCTCGTGACCTCCCTGTTCTTCGACGTCGGGGTCTACCTGCTCGTCGTCGGCCTCGTGGTCGACGTCATCCGCAGCCTGGGCGCCGAGGTCGACCGCCAGATCGAGGAGGAGGTCTCCCGGTGAGCCCCAACCTGACGCTCGTGGTGGTCTCCGGGGTGCTCGTCGCCTGCGGGGTCGCCCTGCTGCTCGAACGCACCCTGACGCGCGTGCTCGTCGGCATCGTGCTGCTCGGCAACGGCATCAACATCCTGTTCCTCGTCGCGAGCGGCCGCCCCGGCCGGGCCCCGATCCTCAGCGGCGGGACGACCGCGGAGACGATGAGCGACCCGCTCCCCCAGGCCATGGTCCTGACGGCCATCGTCATCACGCTCGGGATGGTCGCGTTCGTCCTCGCCCTGGCGTACCGCAGCTGGCAGCTCGACGGCCACGACGAGGTCCAGGACGACGTCGAGGACCGCCGGATCGTGCGGCGGGCCGAACTCGACGAGACGTCCGCCAGCTACGACGACGACACGCACGAGACGAGCGACGAAGAGGGCGAGGGGGTGAGCCGGTGAACGGGATCGACTGGAACGACTGGCCCCGGGTCCTGCTGCCGCTGCCCGTCGTCCTGCCGCTGTTCGCGGCGGGGCTGACCTTGGCGCTGGCCCGCCGACCGCGCGCGCAGCGCACGATCAGCGTCACCGCGCTGAGCATCGTCGTCGCCGCCACCGTCGCGATGCTGGTCCTCACCGACCGCGGGAACGGGACGTACTCCATCGCCGTCGGCGGCTGGCCCTCCCGGCTCGGGATCCCGCTGGTGGCGGACCGGCTCTCGACGCTCATGCTCGTCGTGAGTTCGGTCGTCACCCTCGCCGTCCTGCTCTACTCCCTCGCGCAGGGCGTCGCCGACGGCGAGGAGGGGACGCCGGTCTCGATCTACCACCCGACGTACCTCGTGCTGTCGGCCGGCGTCTCGAACGCGTTCCTGTCCGGGGACCTGTTCAACCTCTACGTCGGGTTCGAGATCCTGCTGGCGGCCAGCTACATCCTGCTGACCCTCGGCGGGACCAAGGCGCGCGTGCGGGCCGGGACGACCTACGTCGTCGTGAGCCTGCTGTCGTCCATGGTGTTCCTCACCGCGATCGCCCTCGTCTACATGGCGACGGGGACGGTGAACATGGCCGAGCTGTCCGTCCGGCTGCGCGACGTCGACCCCGACGTCCAGCTCGTCCTGCACCTGCTGCTGCTCGTCGGGTTCGGCATCAAGGCCGCGGTGTTCCCGCTGTCGGCGTGGCTGCCGGACTCCTACCCGACGGCGCCGGCACCCGTCACGGCCGTGTTCGCCGGGTTGCTGACCAAGGTCGGCGTCTACGCGATCATCCGCACCGAGACGCTGCTGTTCCCCGGCGGCCAGGCCGCCGACCTGCTGCTGTGGGTGGCGCTGGCGACGATGGTCGTCGGGATCCTCGGCGCCGTGGCCCAGAGCGACGTCAAACGTCTGCTGTCGTTCACGCTCGTCAGCCACATCGGGTACATGGTGTTCGGGATCGCCCTCGGGACGACGGCCGGGCTGTCCGGCGCGGTGTTCTACGTCGCGCACCACATCACCGTGCAGACGACCCTGTTCCTCGTGACGGGACTGGTGGAGCGGTACGCGGGGAGCACCTCCCTGGACGCCCTGGGATCGCTCGCGAAACGCACGCCCGTCCTCGCGGTGCTGTTCTTCGTCCCCGCGATGAACCTCGCCGGCATCCCGCCGTTCTCGGGGTTCATCGGCAAGCTCGGCCTGCTGCAGGCCGGCGTCGACGTCGGGACGTGGCCCGCCTACGTCCTCGTGGCCGGCGGGGTCGTCACGAGCCTCCTGACCCTCTACGCCATCGCCAAGGTGTGGAACCGGGCGTTCTGGCAGGAACCCCAGGAGCACACCGACCGCGACCAGGTCGCGGGGCTCGCGACCGCGACGCAGGTCGGTGTCCGCACCCCGCTGGGGATGCTCGTCCCGACCGCGGCCCTCGTCGCCGTCGGCGTCGGCATCACGGTCATCGCCGGCCCGTTGTTCGGCATCAGCGACCGGGCCGCGCAGGACCTGCTGGACCGCGCGCCGTACGTGGACACCGTCCTGCAGGGCGGGGCGTCGGAGGTGGGGTCGTGAACGCCAAGGTGCTCTCGCTGCGCGAACGCGTCAGCGTGCCGATGCTCGTCTGGCTCGTCGTGCTGTGGCTGCTGCTGTGGGGCGACCTGTCCTGGGCGAACGTCCTGTCCGGAACCCTGCTCGGCCTGCTCGTGACGATCGTCCTGCCGCTGCCGACGGTGAGGTTCGGGCTGCGGATCCGGCCGCTGCGGATCCTGCTGCTGCTCGGCCGGTTCCTCGTCGACCTGTTCGCCGCGAGCGCCCAGGTCGCCTGGCTCGCGGTCCGGCCGGGGCAGCAGCCGCGCAACTCCGTCGTGCGGGTCCCCCTGCACAGCGGGTCGGACCTGTTCGTGACGATGACCGCCGAACTCGTCTCGCTCGTCCCGGGTTCGGTCGTCGTGGAGATCGGGGCCCCGTCCGCGCTCGGCGGCCAGGGGTCGATCTACATCCACGCCCTCGGCGTCGACAGCGCGGAGGGCCGGGAGGAGACCCGGCGCAACGTGCTGCTCACCGAGCGCCGGATCATGCGGACGTTCGCGACACCGCAGGCGTACGCCGAGTACCTCGACCGCTGCCGGGCCGACGGCTCGGACGCCCTGTGCGGAGGGAGCCGCCCGTGAACCCCGTCGTCATCGCCCTGTGCGTGGGGATGCTCACCGTCGCGGCGCTGCTGGCGCTGCTGCGCGTCGCCAAGGGCCCCACGATGCTCGACCGCGTGATCGCCCTCGACGTCATCGTCGCGATCGTCGTCATCGGGTTGTGCGTCGAGGCCGCGGCGAACCGGCACGCGACCACGCTGCCGGTCATCGTCGTCCTGGCCCTCGTCGGATTCGTGGGCTCGGTGAGCGTGGCGCGGTACGCGTCCAAGGAGAGCGCCGCGGAGAGGGGACGTCGCTGATGGACTGGACCACGATCGGAACCGTCGTCGGGTCGGCGGCACTGCTGCTCGGCTGCCTGCTGACGCTGGTGGCGGCCATCGGGCTGCTGCGGTTGTCCGACGTCCTCGCCCGCATGCACACGACGGCCAAGCCGCAGGTGCTGGGCGTCGTGCTGTCCCTCGTGGCGGTGGGCATCGCGCTGCAGCGGACGACGGACATCGCCACCCTCGTGGCCATCGCCGCGTTCCAGCTGCTCACGGTGCCGGTGGCGGCGCACATGGTGGGCCGGGCGGCCTACCGGACGGGGCAGGTCGACGCGTCCGTCCTCGACCACGACGACCTGGCCGAGAAGCTCGCCGAGGAGGAGCGGTCGGCCGGCTGATGCTTCCGCTCGGCGGAACACCCCTGGCGCGGAACGGTGCGGAACCGTAACGTCGGGTGAGTGTCCAACACCGGGCACGGCATCCCGGGCCGAGGAGCGGACCGTGACCGACCACGTGGGCAGCACGCCTCCCGTGACCCCCGTCGAGCGACGTCTCCTGGAGCTGGTGGCCGAGGGCCGCTCCCTCGTCGCAGCGGGCGCCGAACTGGCCCTGGACGTGCGCGGGGTCATCGCGACGGTCTCCGGACTGCGGGAGCGCTTCGGCGTCCGCAGCACCGCCGCCGCCGTCCGCCGCGCTCGGGCCGTCGGGCTCATCGGCGCCCCGACCGTGCGGGCGCACCTCACCTGAGCCCCCGGGGGTCAGTCCCCCTCGTGCGAACGGCGGACCCGCCACGCCGCGAGGAAGTAGACGGCTCCCGCGGTGAAGGCGACCGCCGCCAGCCAGGCGAGCGGGCTGCCGTCGGTGAGGACCACACCCCACGACAGCGCCGCCACCACGGCGTAGAGCAGCCCGGACCGCTTCGACTGCTCGAGGGTCTTCGTCGCCCGCCACCACGGTTGTCTCGCCACCGTCCCAGTGTGCCGGAGTCCCTCACACCAGAGGTGCCAGCAGGTCCCGCACGGGGCCGACGTAGCGCACCAGACCCAGCACCGTCAGCGTCGGGAACACGAGGTACTGCAGCAGCGGCTCGGGACCGCGGCCGGCGTCGAACAGGCGCAGCCCGAGCGTCCGGGGTCGCCGCCGGGCCCACGTCGTGAACGGCACGGGGACACCGTCCGTCGTCAGCGCGTCGCCGGCGATGTGGACCAGGACGCCGCCCGCGACGGCCCAGGGCAACCACGGCAGGTGGACCCCCTGGTCCGTCAGCCACCACGCGCCCGCACCCGACAGGACGAGGTTGCCGATCGCCGTCTTCTCGGCGTCCCCCGGGACGAGCTGCGCGACGGCGTGCAGGGCCAGGCCGATGCCCAGGGCGAGGACGGCGAGTGCCGTCCAGTGGTTGCGCGCCGCGAGCGCCGCCAGCCCGCCGAAGACGAGGGGGGCGACGAGCGCGTCGTGGGTGCCGCCGCGGTGCCGTCGCGCCAGGACGCCGATGAGGCGGGAGAGCCAGCGCGTCGGCGGCCCCCACATCGACCCGGCCGTCGAGCCCTTCTGGTCCAGGTCGGGCAGGTAGGCGAACCCGCCCCACGCCACGACCCACGCGAGTTGCTCGAGGGGTCGGTCGATGCCGAGGTGCGTGGCGGCGACGCCGAGGGTCAGGGCCCCCGCCGCCAGTCCGCTGGCGGCGTGCGCCGGGCCCATCACGGTGTGTCGTCCTCCCAGGTCAGAGGCCTGGAGGGTAGCGCGCGGCGCCCGGGGGAGGGCTCGTTGCCTCCACGAGGACATTGGGCGCCCTCGTTGCCTCCCCGCGGCCCGTGATCGACCTCGGGGAGGCAACGAGGCGCCTCCCGGGAGATCAACCGAAGGTGCGCGGTGGCCCAACGCGGCCGGTCATCGTCCTCGGGGAGGCAACGAGGCGTCGCCCGTGGGGTGGGTCAGACGGCGTAGCGCAGGAGCGCGCCGATGCCGTCGGCCAGCGACACCGGCGGGTCCTCGTCCTCCTCGGGCTGCCGCACCAGCTCGATCTCGGCGTCGGAGGCGGCCAGCGCCCGGACGAGGGCCGCGTCGGCCCGCACCTGGACGACGTCGCTCACGCCGAGCACGTCGAGGTCCTCGCGGGTGGTGGCGACCTCGAGCGGGCCGGGGCCCGTCCACAGCTGGTCGGTGGACGTCGGGTCGTCGACGAGGAGCAGCGTCCGCACCTGGCCGGCGCGCAGCGCGGAGACGACGGGGTCCAGGCCCTCGACGGCGCGGCCCTGCCGACCGCGTTCCTGGGCGAACTCGTCGACGACGGCCTGGCGGCGGCGGGTGCGGACGACGTCGAGAGCGGCGGCGACGTTGGCCTCGAAGGCCTTCTCGCGGGTGCCGGCGGCGCGGCCACCGCCCTTGACCTCGCACATCACCGACGCGAGCGCGGCCGGTGCCTTGTCCTTCAGCGACGCCATGGCCTTGGGGTCACCGGTCACCAGGACGACGTCGGGCCGTTCGCGGCGGACGAGGTCGGCGAGGTCGCTGGCGACCGCGGCGGCGTTGTGGTCCCAGGAGTCCTGGACGGTCCGCTGGTACCGGTGCTCGGCGCGGTTGTCCCCGGACCCCTTGTGCAGCAGGTCGTGTCCACCCTCGACGGTCCTCCGTTCGCGGCCGACGACGGCACCCGTGCGCGCCACCGTGACGTCGGCGCCCGCGCGGTCGAGCTCGACGAGCACGTAGCGGACGTCGTCGGCCATGGAGCGCACGAGCGGCATGAGGTGCGCGACGGGTCCGGTCGTCGCCTCCTCCCGCTGCGGCGGGGAGGCCAGGACGAGGTCGAGCTGCAGCCCCGTCGCCGTGGCGACGAGCGCGCGGCCGACGTGACCGCCGACCCCGGTCGGTTCGGCCGCGACGGCGTCGAGGGCGGCGAGCGCCGGTTCCGGGGCGCCCTGACCGGCGAGCGCCGAGCGGGCCTCCTGCCAGCGCAGGTCGATGTCGTGCGCGCCCGTCGCCCGGTCCCGGGTCGCGTCGACGTAGACGGAGACGGAGGGCCCGGGGTCGGTGGCCACGTCCTTGAGCCAGGTCAGCTTCACAGGGACTCCCTCGTGACGGTGTTGCTGTCCGCTCTTGCCTGTCACCCACAGTGCAGGACGACCGCCGCATCACGCGACTCGGTTTCCCACCGGCCCTTCGTACACCCATCGGCCCTCGACGCGGGAGAACCGTGAGTCCTCGTGCTGAACCCCCCGCCGGCCGGCGAGCCGGTAGTGCGCCTCGAACTCGACGGTGCCGGTGTCGTCGAAGGGGCTGCCGTGGTCCGTCGCCAGGACGACGAGCCGGCGCCACTGCACGTCCGGGTCGAGGTCGAGCTCGTCGGGGCGCGTGGCGGGGTGCCAGCTGCGGAGGAGGTGCTCGACGTCGCCGAGGGCGAAGGCCGTGTAGCGCGAGCGCATGAGCGCCTCCGCCGTCGGGGCGTCCACGCCGCCGGTGAGGTAGCGGCCGCAGCACCCGGCCAGGGGTTCGCCCCAGCCGCAGGGACACGGGGGGTCGGCAGGCGGCGGAGGCGACCCGGTGGGCTCGAGCATCACCGGATCATGCCCGCAACGGTCCCCCGGCTCACATCGGCTCCGCCCGGGCGGCGTCGGTCGACCGTCCCGCGGGTCTCCGACGATCGGGGGACGCCCTCGCAGCGGTCGTCGGCCACGGTGGAGCCATGACGCAGCGACGCAGGACGCAGACCGCCACCTGGGCGCAGACGCCGCTCACCTGGATCGCCCTGGCCGTGGCGTTCGCGGCGATCTCGGTCTCGAACTGGGTTCAGGCCCTCAGCGGTGCGAAGGACCTCGCCTACCTGCCGGCCGTCGCGTTCGCCCTCGCGGCGGTGTCGTTCCTGTGGCAGGCGCGCCGGTGCACCCGCGCGCGCTCCGAGGACTGAGGCACCGTCACGAGTGCTCCCCCGGGAGCCGGGCCGGCCGCCGCCCAGAGCTGACGAGGTTCACCAGGTCGTCGGTGAAGGGGATCCCGTGACGGGCCGCGACCCGTCGGACCTGCCGCCGTCCCCAGAGCCGGTCGTCGTGGCCGGCCAGCAGGACGGCGGCCAACTGCCCGGGGCTCGTCGGTCCCGGGGTGTCGTACGCGCTCCCGCTGATCCGAGCCACGGGTCCTGACCCGGACATCAGCCAGTGCGGAGCCGACCACGACAGCTCCAGCACGTCCGCCCACGGGTAGCGCTTCTCGACGCCCGTCCGGGGACGGACCACGAGGGCGTCGTCGGTGAAGTGCACCTCGTCGCCACCCGTGCGCAGGCGCAGGACGGTGACTGCGGCGAGGACCAGCGCCCACAGGGGCACGAGGCTCCCGGACCAGCGCGGCACGAGGCCGAGGACCGCGACGACCACGAGGAGCGCCACGGGGACGAGCCACCGCCGCGCGCCGCGCGCCGTGAGGTCCTCGGGAGGCAGGCCGTCCGGTCCCGTGGAGTCGGCCGGATCGCGGCGGTACCGCAGCCACGTCACGAGGGGCCAGCAGAAGAAGCCGGTGACGATGACGCTGACCACCGCCGTCCTGACATCGCCGGTCGCGACGGCCTGGACGGTCGGGACCGCGAAGCCGAGGCCCGCGATGGCGGACACGACGAGGAACCAGCGGGGCACGTCCGCGAGGGTGCCGGACGCGGCGCGGTGGCGCGCGGTGTTCTCGCCTCCTCCCAGCGGACGGTCAGGCCGGCGCCGCCGTCGTCGTCGTCGACCCGTCTCAGACAGCGCTGGTCATGGTCAGTGCCCACACGGAGTCGACGTCACTGGGCCGGGTGATCTCGAACACCACCGTGTCGCCGTCCGGGACGAGGCCCTCGACGCGGTGGGCCTGCCCGTCGCAGTCCACGGTGATGGCCGCCCCGGCCAGCTGCGCGTCCAGGTCCGACCCGCCGGTGCACGCCACCCAGGCAGCCCGGGTGCCGCCGTCAGCGGGGACACCGCCCAGCCGGACGCTGGTCGTCTGGTGCGCGTCCCCGCCGCTGCCGACGGTCGGGGAGTCGCCCGCGGCGGTCGCGGCGTCGCGGACGAGGTCGGCCACGCGCTGGACGGCCTCGGGGCTGGGACCCGGCGGTGGGTCCGGCTCGCTGGAGCAGGAGGACAGCACGACGAGGGCCAGCGGCACGAGGAGCCACCACCTCCTCGGGGCGTTGGTCGACATGGACGCAACGTACGGCCGTCGTTCGCGCCGCGAGCCTCACCGAACCATTCGGCACCCGGTCTCGGAGGCGGTCGGTGCGATTCCGCGGTCAGGCCGGCGCCGCCGTCGTGGCCCGCACCACGAGCCGGGGGGCGACGAGCTGCAGGTCGGCGGGGGCGTCGGGGTCCTCGAGCCGGTCCAGCAGGCGCCGGGCGGCGAGCCGTCCCACCTCGTGGGCGGCGTTGTCGACGCTGGTGAGCGAGACGGCGCGCAGCTTGGCGATCGAGGTGTCGTCGTAGCCGACGACCGACAGCGCGCCCGGAACGGCGACGCCGAGGTCCGCCGCGGCCGCGAGCACGCCGACGGCGGCCGCGTCGTTGGCGGCGACGACGGCGGTCGGCGGGTCCGGCCGGGTCAGCAGGGCGCGGCCGGCGCGGTGGCCGGCGTCCTCCGTCATGGGGCCGGTCTCGACGAGGACGTCGGCTCTCCCCGCACGGGCGGCGGCCTCGAAGGCGCGTCGGCGCAGGTCGCCGACGGGTCCGGTGCCCGCGACGTGGGCCAGGCGGCGGTGCCCGAGCGCGAGGAGGTGTTCGACGGCGAGGCGGACCCCGGTCCCGTCGTCCCCGGCCACGACGTCGACGGCGAACGGGTCGCCGTCGGCCAGGCGGGTGCCCGCCAGGACGGTCGGCACGTCCGCCGCGACCTCCTCGACGAGGGCCAGGTCGGGCAGGGTGCCGATGACGACGAGGCCGTCGAGGCGCAGGTCGGCGAAGGTGCGGGGGGCGTCGGGCTCACTGCGCGCTTCGGCCAGCACCGGCCGCAACCCAGCCGCGTGCAGGACGGGACGCAGGCCCTCGAGGACGTCGACGAACCACGGGTTGCGCAGGTCGTCCAGGACGAGGCCGATCGCGCGGGTCCGGCCCTGGGCCAGGCTGCGGGCCGTCGGATCGGGTCGGTAGCCGAGCTCGTCCATCGCGGTCAGGACGGCGGCGCGCCGCTCGGGCGAGACCTTCGGGCTGTCCTGCAGCACGAGCGAGACGAGGGACTTGGAGACGCCGGCGCGGGCGGCGACGCTGCGGATGGTCGGCCGGGTCACGCGGTCACCTCCTTGACACCCTGGGTCCGTCCGACGATCGTAGTCGCCGTTGGACCGGTCCAACAGACTCGACGAGGAGGATCCCGTGACCGACCTGCACCTCGGCCTGGCCGGCGTCGGCCGCATCGGCGCTATGCACGCGCGGACGATGGTCGCGACCCCCGGCGTCGGCCGGGTCACCGTCGCCGACGTCGACGCGACCCGCGCCCAGCAGGTCGGCGCGGAGGTGGGTGCCGCCGCGGCCGCCGACGTGGCCGCGCTCCTGGCGTCGGGCATCGACGGCCTCGTCGTCGCCACCGGCACGGCGCAGCACCCCGAGCTCATCCGCGCCGGCGTCGAGGCGGGCATCCCCGTGCTCTGCGAGAAGCCGGTCGCCCCGGACGTCGCGCTGTCGCTGCCCGTGCTGGACCTCATCGCCCGCCACGACGGCGTCGTCCGCATCGCCCACCAGCGCCGCTACGACCCCGGCTACCGCGAGGCCAAACGCGCCCACGCCGCCGGCGAGCTCGGCTGGCTGCACGCCGTCCGGGCCGTGACGTGCGACGTCACGCCGCCGCCCGTCGCGTTCCTCGCCACCTCCGGGGGGCTGTTCCGCGACTGCAGCGTCCACGACTTCGACGTCATCCGCTGGATCACGGGTCGCGAGGTCGTCGAGGTGTACGCCCGCGGCAGCAACAACGGCGACCCCGCGATCGGCGAGGTCGGGGACGTCGACTCGGCGCTCGCGGTCTGCACGCTCGACGACGGGACGCTCGCCGTCGTCAGCGCCTCGCGCTACAACGGCGCCGGGCACGACGTGCGGCTGGAGCTGCAGGGGTCGAAGGGCACGGTCGTCGTCGGCCTCGACGAGCGCAGCGCGGTGCGCTCGGCCGAACCAGGCGTCGGCTTCCCCGCCGGCGTCGCGCACACGACGTTCGCGGAGCGGTTCGCCGAGGCCTACCGGGCCGAGATCGAGGCCTTCGCCGGCCTCGTGCGAGGTGAGCCGGACGAGCTGTGCCGGCCGGAGGACGCCGTCGCCGCGTCGAAGGTGGCCGACGCGGCGCAGGAGTCGCTGCTCACCGGAGCGCCGGTCCGCGTCGGCTGACACGCCTCAGCGGGTGGGGATCGTCGTCACGTCGTGCTCGACCTACGAGCCCGACGTGACGACGAGCCCACCCCCGGAGGGTGCGGTCAGGCGCAGATGTCGTCGGTGGCGACGCGGGCCGTGATGGTCGGGGTCGGCGTCGCGGCGGCGGGCGTGCCCGTCACGCGCGAGCGGACGTCGCTCACCGTCACCCCCGCGGAGGCGACCTCCACGACGATGTTCTTGCCCAGGGACGGGTCGAGCTGCGTCTTGGCGCCACCCAGCGCCGCGGCGACGGTGTTCGCCGAGTCCTGCCGGTCGGTGCCGTAGCGGACGAGGACGTCCTCGCCCGGGTCGGTGGCCTCGCCGTCGCCGGTGCCGCCGGAGACGAACCCGACGCCCGTCAGCGCCTTGGACAGCGTCCCCGCCGCGCCGGCCGTCCCGCCCACGTTGAGCACCTGGACGGAGATCTTCGACGGCGCCACCAGCAGCTCCGAGCTCGTGCCGGGGTCCGCGGTCGGGGAGGCCGTCGGCGTCGCCGAGGCCGGGCCCGCGGTGTCGGTGCGGACCTGCTGCCACAGCGCGTCGGCCGCCGACGTCCACTGCACGCGGTTCGGGTTCGCCGGGTACGGCTCGGTCGGGACGGTCACGAACTGCACGCCGTTGGCCGGCATCTTCTGCAGCGACTGCGCCAGGCCCGCGATCTCGGACAGGTCCGCCAGGCCAGGGTCGGTGGTGACCGACTTCGTCGCCGCGTCCAGGAACGAGAAGAGCTTGTCCGGGCGCGTGAGGATCGCCGAGCTCGTCACCTTCTGGACCATGGAGCTCATCAGCGCCTGCTGCCGACCGATGCGCGAGATGTCCGAACCGTCGCCGATGTGGCGGACGCGGGCGTAGGCCAGGGCGGTCTGACCGTCGACGTCGTCGTGCGTCCCGGCGGTCAGGTGCAGGTCCGCGTCCTTGTCGTCGATCGCCTCCGGCGTGCAGATCGTCACGCCGCCGAGCGCGTCGATCATCGAGCGGAATCCGCTGAAGTCGACGACGACGTAGTGGTCGATCGGGACCTTCGTCAGGTCCTGCACGGTGTTGACGGTGCAGGCCGCGCCACCGATCGAGAACGCGGAGTTGAACATGCCCTTCTGGGCCTTCGTCATCGTGCCGTCGGGCAGCTTGCACGCCGGGATCTGCACGACCGAGTCACGCGGGATGCTCACCATGGTGGCGCTCTTGCGGTCCGCCGCGAGGTGCACGAGGAGCGTGGTGTCCGACCGCGCGCCCGGGTCCGCCTTCGCGCCGCCGTACTCGTCACCCGAACCGTCGGACAGGTCCCGGGTGTCGCTGCCCATCACGAGGATGTTGACCGCGTCCTGACCCGTGGTCGGGTCGACCTTGGACTCGTCCGAAGGCCGGGTGCCGAGAAGGCTGTTGATGTCCTGGGCGTTGATGTTGCCCTGGAGCTTGTAGTACGCGTAGACGCCACCGCCGGTCGCCACGACCGCCAGCACGACCGCCGCGACCAACACCCCGCGGAGGACCTTGAAGGCCGTCCCGTGGGCGTGGTCGGAGTGGCGGCCGCGGGCGCGGCGTCCTGCTCCGGGGACCTCGTGCGGCGCGGGGTCGGTGGAAGTCGGCACGCTGTCACGGTACGGCCGGGGAGGCCGTGCCCTTGAGTGAACCGTCAACGTTCCGCAGCGTGTGCGCGAGCCCTTCACAGCGTCAGCTGTTGTTGAGGACGTCCTGCTGGAAGTCGCGGGCGCACTGCTCCACGGCCGCCTGGTCGTTGTTGGCCTGGGCGTTGGCCACGCACTGGGCGTAGTCCTGACCGCCGTTGTTGAGGAACCACGAGCCGGCGACGATCCACACGATCGACAGGGCGATGCTCGCGACCAGCGCGACGACGTTGACGACGATGGCCGCCGTCGCCGTTCCCCGGTTGGTCGCCTGCCCGCGCCTGACCCGCTTGCGAGCGGAGATGCCCAGGATGAGCCCGACGATCGACAGCACGACGCCGACGAAGATCCAGGACAGCAGCAGCGCGACGATGCCGAGCACCAGCGCGACGACCGCGAGGCCGTTGCGGGGCTTGCTCTGGCCGTACTGCCCGTACTGGTCCTGCTGGCCGTACCCGCTGGGCGGGGGGTACTCACTGGACATGCTGGGTGTCCTCCCTGGTCGGTGGACGGAAAGCGTCCCAGCAAACCGCGATCACTGCCCGTCGACGGTCCCGTCGTTGATGGCCAGGTGGTCCGCGATCGCGGGGAACACGACGGTGAAGCAGAGCAGCACGATCCCGGCCGCCACGAGCAGGCTGATGAGCGCCCGCACCCACCAAGGGCCGGGCAGGACCCGCCACCACCACGCGTACACCTGTCGTCTCCTGTCTCGGGGTCTCAGCCGGCGGGGGCGTCCAGCGACGACGGCGGACCGTCGGCGCGGTTGCGGACGGACTCCAGCAGCGCGTGCACGACGTACCGCTGCCGCGCCGAGTGCATCGGGTGGCAGGCGGTCATCGTCAGCCAGGCCTGCGTGGGCGTGGCCCCGGGCTGGTCGGGCACGGGCGCGATGACGGAGACCTGCTTCGGGCTGACGATCTCGTGGGAGCGCACCCGGTAGGTCAGCCACTGCGTCGCGGTCTCGACGACGACGGCGTCCCCGTCCTGCAGCTCGGCGATCTGGTTGAACGGCTTCCCGTACGTGACGCGGTGGCCGGCGATCGCGAAGTTGCCGACCTGGCCGGGCATGACGGCCTGCGTGTAGTGGCCGATGCCGTCCTTGAGCTCCTCGGTGCCGGTGCCCTCGACGACCGGGACGGAGTAGTCGGCGGCGAAGCGCGGGACGTGCAGGATCGCGAACGGCTGACCGACGGCCGGGACCGCCACGGGGTCCACGGGCGGGTCGGCGGCGGGCGCCGAGGACGT
Organism: Kineococcus endophyticus; assembly: GCF_040796495.1. NCBI lineage: Bacteria > Bacillati > Actinomycetota > Actinomycetes > Kineosporiales > Kineosporiaceae > Kineococcus > Kineococcus endophyticus. The sequence goes on from NZ_JBFNQN010000012.1 coordinate 50,273, forward strand.
CGGGGCCGGTGCGGCCCGCTCCCACCGCTGCTCCAGGGAGCTGACCGTCGCGGCCTGCGCCCGGCCGGAGGTGAGGTCGGTCCAGTAGAGCTGCCACACGACGAAGAGCAGCGTGAGGACGCCGGCGGTGACGAGCAGCTCACCGAGGACGGAGACGGCCCGGCGGATCACGCGGCACCCTCCCGGGCGTACGTCAGGCGCGTCGTGCCGTCGAAGGCGGGCAGCTGCAGGTCCTGGCCCGCGGAGACCTGGTAGCCGAGGCCGTAGGCGGCGACGTACTCGCGGTAGATCGAGATCTCCGCCGACGCGTCGAGGGCGGCCCGCAGCCGGGAGACGTCCCCGACGGCCGTGATCCGGTACGGCGGGGAGTAGGTGCGGCCCTGCAGGACGAGGACGTTGCCGACGCAGCGGACGGCGGACGTCGACACGATCCGCTGGTCCATGATCATCATGGCCTCGGCGCCCCCGTTCCACAGCGCGTTGACGACGCCCTCGACGTCCTGCTGGTGCACGACGAGGTCGTCCGGCGAGGCCGAGGCGGGACGCTCGGTGTCCGGGGCGTCGTCGAGGGTGACCGTCAGGCCCGGACCCTGGACGGCGAGCGCCCCCGAGGCCGTACCGAGCGCGGGATCCTCCAGCGGGTCCTCCCCGGGGGCCGTCGCGGCGTCGCGGCTGAGGGTGTCGACCTCCGAGCGCAGTGTCGCGACCTGGGCGGCGCGCTGGGCGTTCTCCCGGGAACGCTGGGCGACGACGGACCCGAGGTCGGCCGACTCCGAGCGCAGGTCCGTCCCCCCGGAGGTGAGGGCGCTCGTCGCGAACAGCAGACCTGCGGCGGCGAGGACGAGCACGACGCCGGCCCGGCGGGTGATGCGTCCAGCGTCCACGCGCACCCCTCGTCCTCCCCCGGCTCGGGTCCGGCGCACCGTCTCGGCGCCGACATCGACACCGATCGTCGCACTAGGCTGAGCGGCGGGTGACGGTCCCCGTCCCTGCCCACCCCGACTGGAGGTCGACGTGCCCCGCCGCAAGAAGTCCGACGAGACGGACGTCACGAGCGACGCGACTGCCACCGCGGACGCCGGCAAGCGCCGTCGCGGAGGGGTGTCCGACGCCGACCGCGAGGTCAAGCGCAAGAACCAGCTGACCCCGCGCTGGTGGATCTGGACGATGGTCGGCCTCATGGTCCTCGGCCTGGCCTGGATCGTCGTGTTCTACCTGTCCAGCTCGATGCTGCCCGTGCCGGGCTGGGACAACTGGAACCTCGTGGCGGGCTTCGCGCTCGTGCTCGTGGGGTTCGCGATGACGACGCGCTGGCGCTGACGCACCACCCTCCGTCGGGACTGGTCCTGACGGGTGACGGCGCGGCCCGCGCGGTCAACCCTTCCCTTGCGTGACGGTTAGGGTGACCCCGTCGTCCACAGCCACCAGGGGGCCGAGTGCTGCACGTCGTCTACCGATCCCACGGCGGGGAGAACGCCAAGGGTCGGCCGTCCTGGTACTCGAAGTCGCTGGCGCTGGACTCCTTCCTGCGCTCGGTGGCGCTGGCGCGTGAGGCCGGCGACGCGATCGACGTGCTCTTCCTCAACGACGGGCCCATCCCGGACGCCCGGCTCGCCCTCATGCGCGCGCACGGCACCGTGCGCGCCATCACCGGCGGCAGCAACCGGGCGAGCTACCTCGCCGGGCTGAAGCTGGCCGTCCGTTCGGACTGGGCCGCCGACGACGTCGTCCTGTTCGCCGAGGACGACTACCTGTGGCGCCCGGACGCCCTCCTCTGCCTGGGGCGCGTCGCCGCGCAGGGGCGCGCGGAGTACCTGGCTCCCTACGGCGTCGGGACGCACGACGACATCGACGGGCGCGTGCCCGTGTGGCGCCGGCCGCGCTCGGGCCGGGGTGAGGAGTCGATCCCGGCCGACGTGGTCCGCTGGGTGCCGCACCAGAGCACGACGAGCACCTTCGCCGTCCGGCTCGGCGCGCTGCGCCAGGACCACCGCCTGCTGGTGCTGTGCTGCCTGTCCGGCGGCGACTTCGACCACACGAGCCTGCTCGCGGTGCAGGGCGTCTCCCGCTTCACGCTGCGCGACCTCGTGGCGCACCACCCGGGGTCGTCGTCGAACCCCGCCGTCCGGCTGGCGCGCGCCGTCTACCTGACGACGTTCCGCAGCGCGGTCGACGTCGCCTCCGTGCGCCGTCCTTCGCGCCGGCGCCGCCTCGCCGCGGCGGACCCGGCCGTCTGCACGCACATGGAGCAGGGGTGGCTGGCCCCGGCCCCGCACGGGCGCCCGCGGTACTGGGAGGACCTCGCCGCGCAGACCCGCCGCTGGGCGGACACGGCGCGCGACCCCGACGGCGACGCGGTCTCCCCAGCCGTCGTCTGACGCTCGGTGGGCTACTGATCACGCAGCGTGCAGCCCTGGGAAGGGGTCTCCGGGGCCCCCGTCATCCACCGGTTGGGGATGGCGTGTGGACAAGGCAGGACATCGTCCACAGGGCTTGTCCACCGACTCGTCCACAAGGTGTGGATGAGTGTGGGTAAGGGGCCGCTCGATCCACAGCGTGCCCCACACCCGGTGGATGACAGCCGTGGCATTCGCACAGGTGTGCGAATCCCTGTGGACAGTCGCTCGAGCGGGTGGATCGCGCTGGGTGACCAGCTGGGCGCGGCTCAGTACAGCGCTGCGGCGTAGCCGAGGCCCGCCAGGACGAACAGAGCCACGGCGGCGGTTCCGGCCCACTGCACGACCGGGTTCCCCTGCCGACCCCGCGCCATCGCGGTGGCCACGAGGGCCCCCGTGACGAGCCCGCCGAGGTGCCCCTGCCACGAGATGCCGGCGTAGAAGACGCCGATGAGGAAGTTGATGACGATGAGCACGACGATCTGACCGGTCTGGCGACCCAGGTGCCGGTTCACGACGAAGAGCGCGGCGAAGAGACCGAAGATGGCCCCGGACGCACCGACTGTCACGGTGCCAGCAGGGGCCAGGAGCAGGGCGCCGACGGCCCCGCCGAGCGCGGACACGAGGTAGAGGGCTGAGAAGCGGACGCGTCCGAGGAGCGGTTCGAGGTACTGCCCGGTGATCCACAGGGCGTACATGTTGAACAGCAGGTGCAGCACACCGCCGTGCATGAAGGCGGACGTGACGGGCTGCCACCAGGAGCCTTGACCGAAGGACCCCGGGAACGGGCCGTTGACGAGGGCGACCTGGTAGAAGACGTTCGTCGGCATGACCTGCTGGCCCAGGTACATCAGCAGGCACGCGCCGATGAGGACCTTGGTGACGAGGGTGTCGCGGTTGCTCAGCACCCCGCCGAACGTCGTGCGCGCCTGGCGGACGCCCTTGTTGCCCTCCGCGACGCAGTCCACGCACTGCACCCCGACGGCGGCGGGGCGCTGGCACTGCGGGCAGACGGGCCGCCCGCAGCGTTGGCAGCGGACCCACGACTCGCGGTCGGGGTGGCGGGGACAGACGGGGACGTCGCTCACGTCGGGTTCAACGCGCGGGACGCCCCCGTCGTTCACGCTCAGTGCGTGTCCTGGGTGGACGTGCGGTGCAGGTCAGTCGCGCTCGACGTCGACGGACGTGATGACGACGGGCTCGCGGGGAGCGTCACCGGGGCCGACCGGCACGGTGGCGATGGCGTCCACGACGGCGCGGCTCTCTTCGTCGGCGACCTCGCCGAAGATCGTGTGCTTGCCGTTGAGGTGCGGCGTCGTCGTCACGGTGACGAAGAACTGGGACCCGTTGGTGCCGTGACCGGCGATCTTCCCGGCGTTGGCCATGGCCAGCAGGTACTTCTTGTCGAAGCGCAGGTCCGGGTGGATCTCGTCGTCGAACTGGTACCCGGGGCCGCCGCGGCCGTCACCACGGGGGCAGCCCCCCTGGATCATGAAGCCGTCGATGATGCGGTGGAAGGTGAGCCCGTCGTAGAACGGCGCGGTCTTCTTCTCGCCGCTGGCCGGGTCCTGCCACTCCTTCGTGCCCTCGGCGAGGCCCACGAAGTTCGCCACCGTCTTGGGGGCGTGGTTCTCGAACAGTTCCAGGCGGATGTCGCCGTGGTTGGTGTGCAGGGTGGCGTACATGCCGCTCATCCTTCCACGGGTCCTGCACGGCACCCGGCGGGGCGTCTGGTGGCGGGAAGGGCGCGGGTGCGGTCAGATGACGGGTGGTGATCGTCGCCGACCGTTCGGCGTGGGGCACGGACCGCGCACCCCGCACGTTCGCGACATCGGATGAACGGGCCAGAGGACGAGCACGAGCACGAGGAGGAACGGATGTCGTTGACCAAGAGCCACACCGAGAAGCTGCAGGCCCAGGGAGCGACGCTGGCCGGCAAGGTCGCGCCGGCGGTCGGGTCCGCCGTCGACTGGGCCCAGCCGCGCCTGGAGAAGGCCTGGGACACGACGCTCGAAGCGGCTGCGCCGAAGGTCGAGGCCGCCGCGCACAAGGTGTCCCCCGCCGTGGACAGCGCCCGCGACAAGATCGTCGACGACCTGCTCCCCAAGCTCGTCGAGGCCGTGCAGGAGGCCGCGAGCAACGCCCGTGATGCCGCCGCCCCGGCCGTCGCGGCCGCCGCCGGCACCGCCACCGCGGCCGCCGCCTCCACGAGCGAGACCGTCCAGAACGCCGTCAAGGACGTCGTGAAGGACGGCAGGAAGTTCGAGCAGGGCCTGGAGAAGTCGCTGACCAAGAAGGCCCACCAGGCCGAGCGGCGCGCCAAGGTCGCGGGCAAGGCCGGGAAGGCCGCCGGCAAGGCCGGCACGAAGGCCGCCAAGGCCACCGCGAAGCACACCAAGAAGATCGCCCAGCAGCGCTCGAAGGGTGCCGTCGCCGTGCTCAAGGGCGAGGCCGTCGCGAAGAAGAAGGGCAGCGCGGGACGCAAGTTCCTCGTCTTCACCCTCATCGCCGCCGGTGGTGCGGCGGTCTACGCGGCTGTGAAGAACTCCCAGAAGGAGGACCCGTGGGCGGCCCCGGGCGCGGCCTGGACGCCCGCCCCCGCCACCACGACGCCGAGCACGCCGGCCGCCGACAAGAGCACCGAGAAGCTCGAGGAGGCCACCGCGCCCTCGACCACCTCGACTCCCGAGGCCTCCGAGGCGCCCACGACGGGCAAGCACGAGTACGCCCCCGTCGAGGACGGCACGCCCGAGGAGCTCAAGGGCGAGTGACGCTCTCGTGAGGGCCGGCTCCGTCAGGCGACGGGGCCGGCCCTCACGGCGTCCGCCGGAGCCGCACGGTCGGCTGCGGCCGGACGAGGCCCGACGAGGCCCGACGAGGACCCGGCTCACGTCAGCCCCGCGAGGACGGCGTCGACGGCCGGCCGCGTCTGCAACCAGTCGTCGGCGGTGCGCCCCGAGGAGAGGAGCGCGTCCTGGCGGCGGGACGTGCCAGGTGTGGTCCGCGTCAGGTCCTGTCCGGTGAGGTCACGGACCAGCTGGAGCGCGGCGTGGTCGGCCATGCCCTGCGCGAAGGCGCGGTGCCGCAACGACTCCACCGGTGTTCCGTCGGGTCCGGGGTAGACGAGGAACGGGTCACCGGCGGGGAAGGCGTTCCCGGCGCTGGGGTCCTGCCAGGGGTCGACGGCGCCGCGGGACAGCTGGCTGTTCCAGAAGTTGAAGCCCCAGTGCAGGAACCCCGACGCGCCGGCCCGGAAGAGCTGCTCCCCGATCGCACGGGTCCGCCAGCTCGGCATGGCGATGAACCGGTTGGACACCCCCCGGTCGTGCACGTTGCAGTGGTAGGCCCAGAACTCGTCGCCGGCGCTGATGAACGGGGCGGCGGCATCCGCGGCCACCACGGGGATGTCGACGGCACCGCTCGTGAGGAACGACCGGTCGCTCAGGGCGTCGATGACGGTCTGACCCTTCACCAGGTCTCCGACCACCGCACGGGCGGCCTGGTACCCGGCGAGCTTGTCGTGGCCCGGTTCGTCACTGACGTGCCAGACGGTCCGCACGGTCGGCCAGCGCAGGGCGAGGTGGGCCTGCAGCCGCGGTAGCAACGCCTCCAGGAAGCCGCGGTAGCGCGGATCGGAGGCGCTCACGTGCCAGCCGAAGACCTCCTCCAGCCCAGCCGGGCCGCCGGCCCAGATCGACGGGGTCGCCTCCGCTCCCCACTGCGTGAACAGGTGCGGCATCTCCAGCACGTCGAAGCCGTGACGGAGGGCCAGCGCCACCCAACGGTCCAGCCGGTCGAACCCGAACTGCCATCCCGTCTCGTCCCGACGCACGTCCAGCAACTGCGTCGTGGTGCGCCGGCCGCCGACCTCGGTGTCCAGCGGCGGAGTCCACAGGGGTGTGAGCAGGCAGTTCCCGCCCGCGCGACCCACCGACGGCAAGTACGACTCGAGCAACTCCCAGTGCCGTGCTCCGAACGGCTCGACGCCGTAGTGGTCGGCCAGGCAGTCGGTGTGCAGCCACTGGGCCACCGCGATGTCCACCGGCGGCAGGACCTGGCGATGCAGCTGCAGCGCCACCGTGTCGACGTGCAGGAGCTGGCCGTCCTCGGTCCGCACCCGCACGACCACCTCCCGGTGCCGGTCCCCCTCCGGGTCCTCCACGACGACGTCGACCCACCACGCCGACCAGGCCCCGAGCACCGACGAGCTCAGCTCGCCCTCGCCGAGGGGGGTGAGCGGGTCGGGGAACAGTCCCGGCGCTCTGCGGAGGAAGACGTCGTCGGAGTCCTCGAAGGCGGGCACCAGCACCGGGACCAGTCCGACCCGGAACACGTCCGCCCGAGCGCCCCGTCCCGCCGCCACCTCCAGGCGGAGCCGGGGCAGATCGCTCAGATCGCGGACCGCCGGGGGACGCCACGCCACCTGGAAGGACACCGTCTCCCCCGTGAAGGCGCGCAACGGCTCAGCACCAGCGGGTGGGGGCGCCTGGTCGGGGAAGACCTTCTCCAGCGAACTGACCACGGTGAAGGCGAAGGCTCCCGGCCTGGCGCAATCCTGCACGCCCACGAACGCCGGGAGCGTCGACTCCGCGTGCAACCGGATCTCGGGTCGTCGGCGTCAGGGCAGTGTGGACGACATGAACCGGGAAGAGCACTTCACCTCCTGGGCACACGAAGCGACCCCGCAGCTGCGGCGCATCGCCCGACTCCTGGCCGGCGACTTCCACATCGGCGAGGACCTCCTGCAGGACGTCTACGCCAGGATGTACGCCCGCTGGCCCCGCATCCAGGACCCCAGCGCCTACGCCCGCCGCGCCCTCGCCAACGCCGCCACCTCACGATGGCGCCACCGGTCCCACCGCCACGAAGCCGTCCGCGACGTCGACGACCACCTCGCCGGCGCCGACCCCTCCCAGCCGCTGGTCGACCTCGAACAGCGCGCCGACCTCCTCGCGGTCCTGCGCCCGCTGCCACCACGCCAACGTGCGGTGATCGTCCTGCGCTACCTCGACGACCGCAGCGACGACCAGGTCGCCGATCTGCTCGACATCAGCGTCGGCACCGTCAAGAGCCAAGCCTCCCGGGCCCTGGCCCGGCTGCGCCAGGCCCTGCCCGGCCGTGCTGCCGGGGAACCACCCCAGCCGGACCGGCCGAGCCCAGAGGTTCCCTCCTCCGCTGCCTCCCTCGTGGATTGGGCGCGCTCGTGAACACCGAGACCCACAACCCCTTCTCCGACGCCCTGCGCGCTGAGCTGCACGCTGCCGCCGGGCCTGTGCAGAACTCGGCCGCCTTCATCGCCGAGGCCACCGGCCGCGGCCGTACCAGGCTGCGCCGTCAACGCCGCACCCGCTGGGGCGTCGGCGCCCTGACCGCCGTCCTGCTGACCGGCGGGGCCGTGGGCGGGGCGCACCTGCTGGACCCCACGCCGTTGGAGCTGTCCGTCGCCGATCCGGCTCCAGGACAGCACGATCCGGTCCCGACACCGCTACAGACCCTCCAAGGCGGTGAGGTGGAGGTCGACCCCGCGGTGACCAGCGCTGCCGCGGCCACCTTCGACGAAGTCGTCGAGTCGCACCTACCGGGCTGGTCCGCCGGCCGCAACGCCGAAGGGTGGCGAGCCCGCTCCCAGACGGTCCTGATGTGGAAGGCGAGCAACACCGCCACCTCACCCGCAGTCACCCTCGGCATCGACATCGACCGATCGGCGCCGCAAGCGCTCAAGGCCACGGGTGAGGTCTGCACGGGGGAGGTCACCTGCTCGCAGGAGGAGTTGCCCGACGGGAACGTCCTCACGGTGGGCACGCACCGGACCCTGGTGCAGCTCGGGTCGATGCCCGAACCTGCGCGGCCGGTGGAGCCGTACGCCTCGCTCCGCCTGCCGGACGGGCGTTCGATCTCCGCCACGGCCTCCATCGCCGCCCCCGACATCCCCGTCGACAGCGTCTACCCGGCGGATTCCCAGGCGACGACCGATGCCCTCCGGGCGATCGTGACGGACCCGAGGCTGCAGGCCGTGACGATCCCTGCGCCCCCGCAGTGACCGCCCTGCGCCACGGGTCGGCTCGTCCGCGCTGTCACCCTCACCCCGTCCGGCCCAGGTGCAGCAGGTGCCCGGCCGTCCCGAGCAGGCTCGGGTCCGTGGCCGTGCGCGCGAGCAGGTCGAGCACGGCCTCGTACCGCGCCGGCTCCTGCGTCCGCAGGGCGTCGACGGCGTCGTGCAGTCCGTTGGCGAACCCGTCCGTCGACGCCAGTGCGACCGTCCGCACTCCCGCCTGCGCGAGGTCCTGGTCCAGCCGTGCGGGGTCGGCGCCGTGGGCGTGGGTGAACCGGCCGCGGTGGGGGTTCTCGTACTCGCCCCGGGCGAGCAGCGCGTCGACGAACGCCGGGTCGGTGAGCCGGTCCCGTTCGTCCGCGATCGCCAGCGTCCGCCGCAGCAGTGACCACCGCGGCATCCACGCCGTCGCGACGAGCCCACCCGGCGTCGTCACCCGGACCACCTCGGCCAGCGCCCGCTCCCTGTCCTGCGGGTCGGGCAGGTGGTAGAACGGACCGAGCGCCAGCACGGCGTCGAAAGAGCCTGCAGGCCAACGGCTCATGTCGCGGGCGTCGGCCTGGACGACTTCCCGGACGCTCACCCCGCGGTCGGCGAGGTGCCGCCGCGCCAGGTCCAACAGGTTCGGTGACAGGTCCGCGAGCGTGACCTCCAGACCTCGCTCGGCCAGCCACGCGCTGTACCGGCCGGGGCCCCCGCCGAGGTCGAGGACGCGACCGGCGGAGGGCAGGTGCGGGGCGAGCAGTCGCGTCGTGACCGCGAACTCGAGCCGGCCCTCGGCGGTGACGAGCCGGGCGAGTTCCCGCTCGTGGTAGCTCGCGTAGTAGTCCTGCACGGCGTCCGTCGGTCCGTCCACGGACGCATCGTGGCAGCCCGTCAGTCCCCGAGGGCGGGGCGGCGGTGGACGCACAGGTCGTGGGGCCGCCCGTCGATCGTCAGGACCCCCGGCACGGTCTGCACCAGCGCGAAGCCGAGCCGGTCGGCGACGGCGCGGCTGCGGACGTTGCCGGCGGCGATCCGCATCTCGACGGTGCGGATCCCGTGGTCGACGGCGAGGTGCCGTACGAGCGCGCGCACGCTGCGGCTGACCAGCCCTCGACCCTGGTGGGCGGCGTCCACCCAGAACCCCAGCTCGGCCGTCGTCCCGTCGGCCACGGTCCGTGACCCCAGGGCTCCCACGACCCGCCCGTCCAGCCGCAGGACGCACGGCACCCCTCGTCCCTCCACCCACGCCTGGCACGCCCGGACCTGGACGCCGCGGAACTCCTCCAGCGTCAGGTCGGGCCGCGCCAGCTCGTCCCACGGCTGCAGGTGCTCGAGGTTGGCCAGCAGCAGCGAGTGCAGCGGCGCCGCGAGACGCGGTTCGGCGAGGACGAGGTCGAGGCCGTCGCCCACCGGCAGGGTGAAGCCGCCGAGGCGGGTCGCCGGAGGGGTCGTCACGTCCGCACCGTACGCAGGCCGGTGGTGCGACAGTGGACGTCGAGCGATCCGAGGAGGGGCCGTGCGACGACAGTGGGCCGTGGCGTTGCCGCTGGTGCTCGCCCTCGCGACCGTTCCGGAGGGGAGCGCCGGTCCCGCCCCGGCCCTGGTGCTCGGCCCGACCGACGAGGCCGCGGTCGCCGCCCTCCGCACGCCGGAGTTCGCGCGGCGCGGTGACCCGCTCGCCTTCGTCGAGTCGGCCCGCGACCTCGTGGGCACCGTGCTGCCCTGCGACGAGGTGGGACGGCACCTGAGCCTCCGGCTCCCGACGTTCCCCGCTCTGGCGGGAGACGGGTGGACCCGCGTCTGCGGCGCGGTGGACGGCCGGGCGGTCTTCGACCATCCGGTGCCGTCCGCCGCCGCTCCGTCCCCTCCGAGCGCGGACCCCGACGCCGACCAGCAGGCCGTGACCCTCGTGTGGCTGCCGCCCGGGACGTCGGCCGACGACGACTTCCAGACGGCGCGCGCCCGTGGCCTGGTGTGGATGACCGTCGAGTACGGCGGTCGGGCGGCCGAGCCGGTGACCGACGTGGACCGGACTCCGCACGACGACTACACCGTGCTCTCCTGGCCGGACGGTGGCCCGCTCGGAGTGCAGTGGATGGACCCCGCCGACACGCGGCTCGCCTGGCCCAGCGAGACCGCCGACCACCGGTTCTGGGTGAGCGTCAACTACCCGGGGTCGCCGGTCGAGGCCGTGGACCTGCTGCGCACCGGGGTCGACCTGCCGACGTGAGGCGTCGTCAGAGCGGGCGGACCGCCCACGCGCGCGCCGTGACGAGTGCGACGGCGGCGGCCCCGAGGACGAGTCCGCACTCGGTCAGCACGACCGGTGGGGACGTGCTGAACCCGCTGACGTGCCCGACCCAGACCGCGACGGGCAACGAGAGCGCCGCCGAGGCGGGCAGGCCGAGGGCACCCGCGCGCAGCGTCCGGGTCAGGCCGACGGCTGAGCGCAACGCCCACCGGACGCACCCCAGGACAGCGGCCACGAAGCCGACGCCGAAGACGACGTAGCTGCCCAGGACGATCGGCAGGTACCAGGACGGGTCCTCGCCGGCCGCCGCCCTGACACCGGCGCGCCCGAGCAGCGCGGCGGCGGCGACCTCCAGGGACCAGGCGGTGAGCGGGAGGAGCAGGACCAGACCGGCCGCCACGGCCAGACCCGCGCCTGCTCCCGCCGCGGCGAGCAACCGGCCGTACATGGGCCAGGCCACGAGCCACCCGTTCTCGCGGGCGACGTCGGCGGCGAACTCCCGCACCGACGTGCCCAGCACCGACTCCGGCGTGCGGCCCTCGCGGTACGCGTCGTGCAGGTCGGCCGCCACGTCGCGGGCGACGACGTCGCGCAGGGCACGTGGTACGCCGAGGAGCCGCCACTCCCGCTGCACGCGGGCCACGACGCGGCGCACGTCCTCCGGGAGGGACCGGTCCTGCGACGGCAGCGGCGAGATCACGCGCCCCTCCCCGCCCAGACCCCGGTGCTGCGCAGGACGGTCTCGACGTCGAGGGTCGCCCGCTGCCACTGCGCGAGCCAGTCGTCGAGGGCCTCCCGACCCGCGGCGCTGAGCGAGAACACCTTGCGCGCGGGGCCGACGGGACTCGCCTCGGTCTGCTCGTGCAGGAGCCCTGACCTGCGCAGACGCGTGATCATCGGGTACACCGTGCCGTAGCTGACGTCCCGCAGACCCGCCTCCGCGAGGCGGGAGGCCAGTTCGTAGGCGTGGCCCGGCTGCTGGGCCAGGGCCGCCAGGACGCAGAGGTCGAGGGATCCCCGCAGCAGCTGCGCGCGGCGGTCCGGCGCGTCCGGTGTCATGCGTCGCAAGGTAGCTCAGTCGAGGCTCCCCGTCGAGGGTCGACGTCCCGCGCCGGGTGCGCCACCCTCGGACGGTGACCTCCGTCCCAGCGCCTGTCGCCTCGGTCCTGCCGCTCGCAGCCGCCGGCCGGCTCCTCGGGGACGTCGACCGGATCGCGGGAGTCCTCCGGTCGTCGGGGTGGACCCGCGGGACGTCGGGCGGGGTCTGGGAACTGCCCTCGCACCCCCGCTGGTCCGCCGTCACGGGGTGGTCCGGAGAGCACGTGTCGGTCTTCGAGGGCGGCGACGTGCAGGACCCGGTCCCCCTGGCCGACCTGCAGGTGGTGGCGGACGAGCTGGCGGCGCTCGCCGACGCCAACCCCGCGTTGCGTCCCGGGGACCCGGACACCGACTGGCGTTCCTGGGTCGGGGACGAGGTGCGGGTCGACCTGGGGACGTCGCCGGAGAAGGACCTGGGAAAGGTGGTCGTCCCGGCCGTCCTCCAGCTGGCCCTGGAGAGCGCCCCGGCCCTGGACGTTCCGCTCGATCCCGACGCCGCCCGGCGGACCGCCGTCGACGGTTCGCCGGACGCCCGGTGGACGCTGGCGGGCGAGCGCGACCTGCCCGACGACGTCGTGGCGCTGCTCGCCGCGTCGCACGACCCGGCGGTGGTCGCCGCCCTGGGCGCCCGGGCGTGACGGACAGGCAGGTCGTCCCGGCGTTCTGCCGCTTCGCCCGGCGGGTGCTCGACGCCGTGCTGGGGTGACCCCCGGGGAAACGCACGAGGCCGGTCACGTCGTCGACGTGACCGGCCTCGTGGCGCCGGTGGAGGCAAGGGGACTCGAACCCCTAACCCCCTGCTTGCAAAGCAGGTGCGCTACCAATTGCGCCATGCCCCCGGGTGGTGCCGAGTCAGCGCACCGTGTCGGTGGCCTCGGCCCACAGTTCGCGCTCCGCCTTCTGCGACGCCCGTCGGCGCCACGCGAAGACTCCTCCGGCGAGCAGCCCCACCAACAGCACCTTCTTCACGCTCGGGCCTCCTCACAGGACGGGTCGCGGCGGACACCCGCCGTGACGCGGAAACGCTAGCACGCTGCGTGATCGCGCTCAGGTCGACGACGGGGGTGCCGACCGAGGGGTGTCATGACCACGGACCCCGGCCTGCGCATCGCCCTGGTGCACGAGTGGATCGCGGCGCGCGCGGGCGCCGAGCAGGTCTTCGAGGTGCTCGCCGGCGTGTGGCCCGGCGCGGACCTGCACGCCCTCAGCGCCGCCCCGGGAGTCCGGCTGGACCTCGGCGGCCGCGCCGTCCGGACCACGGCGCTCGACCGGTTCCGCGACCAACGCGCCCTCGCCCTGCCGCTGATGCCCGTCGCCTGGGCCCGGCACGCGCGCGACGTCCAGGGCAGCTACGACCTCGTCGTCACCTCCCACCACGCGTTCGCGACGTCGAACCGCCTCGTCGCCCCCCACGGCGTCCACCTCGCCTACGTCCACACCCCCGCCCGGTACGTCTGGAGCCCCGAGCTCGACGGCCGCGGGACGTCCCCGCTGCTCGCGCCGGCCCGCCGGGCGCTGGCCGCGGCCGACCACCGCGCGGCCCGCAGGGTCACCGCCTTCGCCGCCAACAGCGCCGAGGTCGCCCGCCGCATCGAGCGGTTCTGGGGCCGCGACGCCGTCGTCGTCCACCCGCCCGTCGACGTCGCCCGCTTCGCCGCCACCGGTCCGGACACCCTCGACCTGCCCGACGGGTTCCTCCTGGCCCTCGGCCGCTTCGTCCCGTACAAGAACCACCTGCTCGCCGTCGACGTCGCCGAACGCGCCGGCCGTCCCGTCGTCGTCGCCGGCACCGGGCCGCTGCTGCCCGTGCTGCGCGCACGCGCCGCGACCGCCGCGGTCCCCGTCGTCGTCCTCGACCGCCCCTCGCACGACACCGTCCGGGAACTGCTGCGGCGCGCCGCCGTCCTCGTCTTCCCCACCGTGGAGGACTTCGGCATCGTCCCCGTCGAGGCGATGGCGTCCGGGACGCCGGTCCTGGCCCCCCGCCGCGGCGGGTCCGGGGAGACCGTCCTGGACGGCGTCTCCGGCGCCCTGGTCGACGAGCTGACCGTCGACGCCCTCGTCGAGGCCCTCCCGCGCGCGGAGGCCTGCCGTCCGGCCGACTGCCGGACGCGCGCCCTCGCCTTCGACGTCGACCGCTTCACCGCCCGGATCCGCGACTGGGTCGGTGAGCACACGGGGGTGCTGCGCCCGTGATCCTCGTGCTGGCGCTGGGCCTGGCCGGCGCCTTCACCGGTCTGCTGTTCTGCGTCACCGCCACCGACCGCACGCGCCTCACCGTGGCGGCGTTCCTCGCCGTCCCGCAGGTGTTCGTCGGTCCGCTGGGGACGCTGAACCTGCCGCTGAGCCAGTGCTGGGTCATCCTCATCGCCGTCTGCTGGCTGCTGGAGCGCAAGGAACTGCCCGTCCGCGACCCGGTGTTCCGGGCGGTCCTCGTGCTCGGCGTCACCCAGGCCGCCGCCATCAGCTGGTCCCCGGACCCGATGGTCGGGATCCTCGAGGTGGCGCGGCTGATCTCGTTCGCCTTCCTCCTGCTGTACGCCGCGCGGGTCGAACGGGTCCGGGCCGGCGCACTCACCGGGCCGTTCACCGTCGTCCTGTGCTGGGCCGTCGTCAACGCGGTCCTCGTCTGGGTGTTCCGGCTCTCCCCCGCCGTGGAGTCGGTGTTCCTGCAGTCCCCGCTGGCGCCGCTCATCGTCGGCCCGGACGCCATGACGGCGTTCTTCGACGGCGGCGCGAACAACGTCACCGACCCGCTGAAGTCCGGCGGGTTCTTCATCAACGCGAACGTGTCCTCGATGTTCCTCGGCGTCGCGACGTTCTGCTTCCTCGCCCTCGGTGTCGGGCTGCGGGGTGCGGAGCACCGCCGCCGCAAGCGCCTGTACGCCGCCGGTGCGCTCGTGTGCTGGTCGGCCACCTTCATGACGGGGTCCAAGACGGCGGCGGCGCTCGCGCTCGTCCTGCCCCTGGCGGTCCGCGGCGTGCAGGTCCTGGGACGCCCGAACGCGCGCTGGTTCCTGCCGCAGGCCGGGGCCGCCATCGGGCTCGGCGTCTGGCTCGTGCCACGGCTGCTGGAGAAGTACGTCCCCGGCTACGCCGACGCCTCCACGGAGAGCCTGGCCAGCCGCGCCCCGATGTGGGAGTTCGCGATGACGATGTTCCGCGAGCACCTCGTCCTCGGCCTCGGGTTCGGTGGGTGGTCGCGGACCATCGAGCAGTTCGCGGCCCTCGGCATCGAGACCCTCCCCCCGCACAACCTCTTCATCGCCGCGTGGGCCTCCAGCGGTCTCCCCGGCGTCGCGGGGCTGCTGTTCCTGGCGGTCACGATCCTCGTCGTGCTGACCGCGATCGTGGTCAAGAACGTCGGGACGCACCTGGCCCGGACCACCGCGTTCGCGCTCGGCGCGTGGTGGTGGGTGCTCATCCACGGCATGGGCGACAACACCGCCGTGTACGGCGAGGCCAAGTCGATGATCCTGCTCGCGATGCTGCTGGGGCTCGTCACGAGCCGGCTCGCCGCGCACCGGGCGGCGGTCGAGCGCGAGGCGGTCCCGTGCCCCGCGTAGCCGTCGTCCGGCACACCTTCGGGTTGCCGTCCGAACCCTTCGTCCTCACCCAGGCGCGGGCCTTCTCCCGCTGGGAACCCGTCCTGGTCTCCCGGGACGCGGTGCCCGCCGAGGTCGCCGGCGGGTTGCCGTCGCACTCGCTCGTCGACGCCGCCGGGCCACGCGCCGCCGCGCTCCACACGGCCGGGCTCGCGTCCGGTCCCCTGACGGCGGCGTTGCGCGCGCTGCGAGTGGACGCGGTCCTGGCCCACTTCGGGTTCGAGGCCTCCTGCGCGCTGCCCGCGACCCGGCGCGCCGGGGTTCCGCTCGCGACGGTGTTCCACGGCGTGGACGCGACCACCTCCCGCGCGGAACTGCTGCGCGCACGGCACGTCTCGTGGGCCACCTACGCGCGACGTTCCCGCGCGCTGGCCCACCGCGGTGACCTGTTCCTGCCCGTCTCCGACCACCTGCGCCACCGCGTCCTGGACAGGGGTTTCCCCGCCGACCGCACCGTGACGCACCACCTGGGCATCGACCTCGACGTCCTGCCGGCGGCCGACCCCGTCCCGGGAACCCTCGTCCACGTGGGGCGCCTCGTCCCGAAGAAGGGGCACGCCACGCTGTTCCGGGCCCTCACGGGGATGGCCGGCGTCCGGCTGACGTGCGTGGGCGACGGGCCGCTGCGCGCCGAACTCACCGCACTGGCGCGCGACCTCCGGCTCGACGTGGAGTTCACCGGCGCGCTCGACCACGCCGAGACGCTGCAGCGCATCGCGCGCTCGTCGCTGCTGTGCCTGCCCAGCACCACCGGACCCACGGGCGACCAGGAGGGACTCGGCCAGGTCCTCCTGGAGGCCGGGGCCCTCGGTCGTCCCGTCGTCGCCACCCGGCACGGCGGGATCCCCTCCGCGGTGGTCGACGGAACCACCGGACTGCTCGTCCCCGAACAGGACCCCGACGCCCTGGCCGCCGCCATCCGCCGGGTCCTCGAACGCCCACGACTGGCCGCCGACCTCGGCCGGGCCGCCGCCGCGCACGTGCGGGAGAACTTCGACGTCCGCGTCCAGACGGCACGGCTGGAAACCCTGCTCGACAGCCTGCTCGCCGACGGGGGTCCGCGGTGAACCGCCGGGTGCTCGTGCTGACGCGGTCCCTGCCGCTGCACCACGCGGGCGGGATGGAGTCGGTGACGTGGGACCTGTGCCGCGCGCTCGCCGCCCGCGGCACCGACGTCACGGTGGTGACGACGCGGGTTCCGGGTTCTCCCCCCGAGTTCCTCGCGGACGGTGTCCGCGTCCGCGCACTGCCCGGAACCGTCCCCGGCCGGTACACGCGCTCGTGGTGGAACGCGTCCCGCACGGCGGTCGCGGCGGACCTGGCCCGAGGCGTCGACGGCGTGCTGTCCGTGAGCGCCGGGGGTTTCGGCGTCCTCGACCTCGCCCGGTCCGCCGGTGCTCGGTGCGTCCTGCAGGCGCACGGGACGTCCGTCAACGAGATCGTCTCGAAACTCGGCGGTCGGCGACTCAAACCCCTGATCTCGCTGCCGCGCAACATCTCCGGGCTCGCCAACGACGTGGCCACCTACCGCCGGTTCCACGACGTCGTCGCCGTCGGGCCGAGCGTCGCGCAGTCGCTGACGCAGTTCCCGCTGGGGCGCGCCGTCGGGATGCCACCGGTCCACCTCCTCGAGAACGGCGTGGACACCGACGTGTTCCGACCGGACCCCACCGCCCGCGAGCGCGTGCGCGCCGAACTGCACGCCTCCGGTCCGCTGTTCGTCGTCGTCGGTCGGCTGCACCCGCAGAAGCGGGTCGACCGGTCGGTCCGCCTGCTGCGGGAGTTCCCCGACGCGACCCTCGTCCTCGCCGGCGACGGCCCGGACCGCACGGCCCTGCAGACCCTGGCCCACGACCTCGACGTCGAGGACCGCGTGCGGTTCCTCGGGGCGGTCGACCGTTCCCGGGTTCCCGGGGTGCTGGCGGCGGCCGACGTCTCGCTGCTGACGTCCCAGTGGCGCGAGGGACTGCCGATGGCCGTCCTGGAGTCCCTGGCGTGCGGAACCCCCGCGGTGACGTCCCGGACCGCGGCTCCCGTCGAGGGGACGAACGTTCCCCGGGTCGACGCGGCGGACCCTGACGACCTCGCCGCGGCGGTGCGCCGCCTGCTGAGCCACGGGAGACCGGGGACGTCCCTGCTGCCGGACCGGTACGCGTTGTCGGGGGTCGCCGCCCGGTACGCAGCCCTGCTCGGCGTCCCGTGATGCGCGACGGCGTCCGCCGCCTCGTCCTCGGCGGTCTGGCGGGGAAACTGCTGGGGATGCTGCGCGAGGTGCTGCTCGCGGCCGCCTACGGGACGGGGGTTCCCGCGACGGCGACCCGCGTGGCGCAGACGGGAACCCTCGTCCCCGTCGACTTCTTCACGGCCGACGTCCTGTCCGCCGGCTTCCTGCCGCTGCACAAGGAACTCCTGCGGACCGACCCCGATCGCGCCGACCGGTTGTTCCGGGCCCTGCGTCGCGGGCTCTGGGTCCTGTCCGCGGTCCTCGTCGTCGCGCTCGTGGCGGGTGCGGGAACCGTCGTCCGCCTCGTCGCGCCGGGACTGGAACCGGCGACGGCGGCGACCTGCGCGGAGTTCCTGCGCGTCATGGCGCTGGGCATCCCCAGCTACCTGCAGTTCTCGCTGCTGAGCTACCTCGAGATGTCGCACGGCGGGTTCCGCCTGGCCGGCGTGCGCGCCACCGTCCAGAACCTCGGGATGGTGGCCGCCCTCGGCGCGGCGTGGGCCCTGGGCGAACCCGTCGTCCTCGCGACGGGGTTCGCCCTCGCCTACCTCGGGCTGCACGCCTGGGGCGTCGGGCAGGTCGCCGACCTCGTGCCCCGCGGCCCGACGACGGGGGCGCGCGAGGTGCTCGCGCAGGTCTGGCGGCGGGTCCGCCCCCTGCTGCTGCTGCCCGTCGTGCTCCAGGGGTCCGTCGTCACCGAACGCGTCGTGGCGTCCCTGCTCGGGGACCAGGTCGTGGCGGCCGTCGACTACGCGCGGTTCGTGGCGACGACGGGGGTGAACCTGCTCGCCGTCCCCCTCGGGCTCGCCGGGCTGGCCGCGCTGGCCGGTCTCGACCGGACGGCCGCCCGCGAGCGCCTCGCGGGGACGCTGCCGGGGTTGCTGCTCGTCGTCGTCCCGGCCTCCGTCGTGCTGACGGTCGGCAGCGCCCCGGTCGTGCAGGTCCTCTACGCGCGGGGCGCATTCGACGCGTCGGCGGTGACGACGTCGGCCGCGGTGCTGACGGGCTTCGGCGTGGGGTTCTGGGCGCAGTCGTGCGCGTACGTCCTCGTCAAGGCGCTCAACGCGGCGGGACGGAACCGGACGGCCGCGGGTGCGCTCCTCGCGGGTCTCGTCGTGACGCTCGCCGTGAACCTGTCGCTGCACGGCGTGCTCGGGCCGGTGACGCTCGGGCTGGCCGCGTCGGCGGGGGCGGTCGTGACGACGGTCGTCGCAGCCCGACCCCTGGGGGTGGCCGGCGTGCTGGGGCGGTGGTTGCTGGCCTGCCTGCCCGTCGCCGCTGTGGCCGGGGTCCTCGGCTGGTGGGTGGGGCGGGACCTGAGCGGCTGGGTCGCGCTGGTCGCCGTGACGGGGGCGGTCGGTGCGGTGTGGGCGGCCGCGTGGCTCGGGGTCGGGCCGTGGCGACGGGTCGGCGTCGGGATCGTGCGCGGATCACAGGCGTAGCGTCAGATCCGCCGGAGGACGAGGAGGGCGCCGTGTTCGCAGTGGACCTGGGCGACGGGGCACGGCTGCGCCCCCTGGAGGTGCGGCACGCGGAGGAGTTCGCGGCGCACCTGGACCGGGCCCGCGAGCACGTGCGTCCGTGGGTGGGGGCGTCGTTCCTCGCCGAGGGTGTCGACGGGGCCCGCTCCACGCTGTCCCGGTACGCCGCGTCGCAGGCCGAGGACGGCGGACGGCTCATCGGCCTGTGGCTGGGGGACCGGCTCGTGGGCGGGGTGATGTTCGTGACGTTCAGCGCCGCTGCCGGCACCTGCGAGCTGGGCTGCTGGCTGGAACCCGTCGCGGAGGGCCGCGGTCTCGTCACCCGCGCGTCACGGGTGCTGCTCGAGCACGCCTTCGACGAGCGGGGCCTGCACCGCGCCGAGTGGCGCTGCCGGGCGGACAACGTGCGCAGTGCCGCGGTGGCGCGGCGGCTCGGGATGACGCTGGAGGGCACGCTGCGCGAAGCGTGGCGCTACGGCGGGACGTGGCACGACAAGCAGGTCTGGGGGGTGCTGGCCACGGATCCGCGGCCGTGAGCGTGCGGTGGGAAGACCTCGCGGCGGAGTCCCGCGCCTTCTACGCCCGTCGCGGTCCCCGGCGGGGCCCGTCGTCCGCGCCGGAACTGCACACCGCGCGCGAGCGGATGCCGCCTCCCGTCGCGGCCGTCCCCCCGGCCCGGCCCGCGGTCGTCCACGCGCTCGGCCGGGAGGTGCCGGTCCGGGTGCACGTCCCGACGTCACGGCCGGTCGCCGGCGTGCACCTCGAGGTGCACGGGGGCGGCTTCGTGATCGGTTCCGCCGCGCACGACGACGTCCGCTGCCGCGCGCTCGCGGAGGCCACCGGACTCGTCGTGGTCGGGGTCGAGCACCGGCTCGCCCCCGAGCACCCGTGGCCCGCCGCCCCGGACGACGTCGAGACGGCCGCGCGCTGGCTCGTCGACGTCGCCGTGGACCGGTTCGAGACCGACCGGCTCACCGTCGGCGGGTTCTCCTCCGGTGCGACGCTGGCCCTCGGGACGTCGCTGCGCCTGCGCGACGCGGGGGTTGACGCGTTCTCGGGAGCCGCGCTGCAGTTCGGCACGTACGACCTCAGCGGGACGACACCCGCCGGCCGGCTCATCGCGGACGAGTTCTTCCTGGGCGCCTACCTCGGCCCCGGGACCGACCGCACCCGACCCGACGTGTCCCCGGTCCTCGCCGACCTCACGCGCCTGCCGCCCGTGCTCCTCGTGGTCGGCGCGGACGACGTGCTGCTCGCCGACAACCGGGCCATGGCCGAGCGGATCGCCGCGGCCGGCGGGTCAGTCGAGCTGAGCGTCTACCCCGCCTCACCGCACGGGTTCACCGGGCACGACACCTCGATGGCGGCCGCGGCGCGGGCCGACGTCGCCGCGTGGCTGGGGTCGCTCCGCTGAGGTCGACACCCGTTCCTTCCGGCACCTGGTCGCCGGTCAGGTGAGCCGAGCGGCGTCCGATGGGGATGCGGACGGGACCGGGTGGGCCGGGCTCCGCCGTCGTCGAGAGGTGGTCCCCGTGGCCCGGATGCGTGACCTGCGAGTGAGCGTGAAGCTGGCCCTGGGCTTCAGCCTCGTGGGGGTCCTGCTCGTCCTCGTCGCCGGCGTCGGCATCCAGCGCCTCAGCGCCGCCCAGACGAAGATGGACTACCTGTCGACGTCGGGGATCGCCTCGGTCGACAGCATCGACAAGGTGCAGAACGCCTTCACCACCCTGCGTCTGGACATCGCCAACGCCGCCCTCACCCCCGACGCCGCCGGCACCACCGCGGCCCTCGCGCAGACCGACAGCGACAACCAGGCCCTCGACGCGGCCTGGACGACCTACCAGGGCACCGACCCCGCGGCGTCCGCCGCCGCGCAGCAGGCGTACACCGAGGCCATCGCGTCCTACCGCAGCGCCGCCCAGGGCCTCGTCCCGCTCGCCGAGGACAACGACCTCGCCGGCTTCGTGGCGCTCCGCGCCTCCACCGTGACGCCCGCGGGGGACAAGGTGGGCCAGGCGCTCGCCGAGATCAACAAGGCCGAGGCGGAGTCCGCCGT
Source organism: Kineococcus endophyticus (assembly GCF_040796495.1). Lineage (NCBI taxonomy): Bacteria > Bacillati > Actinomycetota > Actinomycetes > Kineosporiales > Kineosporiaceae > Kineococcus > Kineococcus endophyticus. The sequence continues at coordinate 71,421 of NZ_JBFNQN010000012.1, forward strand.
CCAGCTGGCCGCCGAGGGCAAGAGCGCCTACCGCCAGGCCGTCGCCGTCCTCGTCGCATGCGTCCTGGTCGCCCTGCTCCTCGCCGTGGTGGTCGCGGTCCTCATCTCCCGCTCCATCGCCCGGCCGCTGGGACGTGCGGTGACGGTCATGGAGGGTCTGGCGCAGGGCCGCCTGGACCAGCGCGTCGCCTACGTCGCCAAGGACGAGGTCGGCCGGCTGTCCGCGGCCACCGACACCTCCCTGGAGTCCCTGTCGGCCACCGTCGGCCGCATCAGCGCCAACGCCACCACCCTGGCCGCCTCCAGCGAGGAACTCACCGCCGTCGCCACCCAGCTGTCCTCCGGCGCGGAGGAGTCCGCCGCCCAGTCCCACGTCGTGTCCGCCGCCACCGAGGAGATCACCGCCTCCATCGGGACCGTCGCCGCCGCCGGGGAGGAGATGACCTCGGCCATCCGCGAGATCGCCTCGGCCACCGCCGACGCCTCCGCGACCGCCGCCACCGCCGTGGCCGCCGCCCAGGACGCCTCGCAGACCCTGGCCCGCCTGTCGGCCTCCAGCCGCGAGATCGGCGACGTCGTCAAGCTCATCACCTCCATCGCCGAGCAGACGAACTTGCTGGCCCTGAACGCCACCATCGAGGCGGCCCGGGCCGGGGAGATGGGCAAGGGCTTCGCCGTCGTGGCCGGGGAGGTCAAGGAACTGGCCCAGCAGACCGCCCGGGCGACCGAGGAGATCGTCGCCAAGGTCGGCGCCACCCAGGCCGACGCGCAGGCGGCGACGGCCGCGATCGAGCAGATCGGCGAGGTCATCGTCCGCGTGGACGCCCTGCAGGCCACGATCGCCGCGGCGGTGGAGCAGCAGTCGGCCACCACCGCCGAGATGGTCCGCAACGTCACCGAGGTGTCCACCGGGTCGCAGGAGATCTCCGTCAACATCTCCGGGATCGCCGCGGCGGCCTCCCAGACCACGACGAGCGCCGGGCACACCGCCACCACCGCCGACGAGGTCGCCCGCTCCGCCGCGGAGCTGAACGCCCTGGTCGGCACCTTCCGCCTCTGAGGGACGCTGAGGGACCGGGCCCCGGATCGTGCGGAACCCCGCGCGGTCCGGGGCCTCGGCCTAGGGTCGGCGGGGTGTTCCGCAACCTCGTCGACCACCCGTGGATCCTCGTGATCCTCTTCCTGCTGCTGCTGGCGGTGGCCGCCGCGGTGGTCATCGGGGTGGTCGTCCTGCTCGTGCTCAAGGGTCGGCGCCGCCCGCCGGGCCCGGGGGCCGGGTCCTGACGCGGCGGTAGCATCCGGGAGTTCCCGGCCACCGCGCCGTCACCCCACCCGACGAGCACAGCCTCCGTCCGGCCCCTGACGCGTGGAGGACTCCGATGACCCTCGACCTGCCCCCGACCACCTACGGCCGCATCGCGGCCGGCGTGCCCGTCACCGACGTCGAGCGGGCGCTCGGCTTCTACCGGGACGTCCTCGGCCTCGACGTCGTTGTCACCAACGGCGACCCGACCGGCTTCGTCATCCTGCGCCGCGGTGCGGCCGAGCTGCACCTGACGCTCCAGCGGGGCCACAAGGCAGGGCTGCACAACGTGGCCCACCTGCTGGTGGACGACGCGACGGCCCTGCACGACCACCTCGTCCGGCACGGAGCCCGCATCGTCAAGGGCCTGCGGGACGCGGACTTCGGGCTGCGGACGTTCGTCGTCGCCGACCCCGACGGCAACCGGGTCGACGTGGGCGAGCCGCTGCGCTGACGGTCAGCCGGCGAGGAGCTGACCCGCGAGCGCCCGCAGGTCCCGTCCCCGGCTCTCCCAGTCGTGTCCCTGGGCGAGCCGGGTCATCCGCGCGGGGCGGGTCGGGTCCTCGTCGGCGAGGAGCTGCAGGACCCGGGCCACGAAGGTCGCGGGGTCCTGGACGAAGACCGCACCGTCGACCGGCGCCACCGCGGGCAGCGGGGTGCTGACGACGGGCAACCCCGCGGCGAGGTACTCGAACGTCTTCAGCGGGGAGATGCCGCGCGTCAGCGGGGTGCTCCGGTACGGCACCAGCCCCACCGAGGACGCCGCCAGTTCGCGCGCGAGCGCGGCCGGGGCGAGCGGGCCGACGAGCTGGGCGCCCGCCGCGGTGAGGTTGCGCCACAACGGGTTCGCCGGCTCGACGACCGGACCGACGAGCCGGAGCCGACTGCCCAGGGCCCTGGCCAGCTCGAGCAGCAGCTCGCCGTCGAGTTTGTGCGGAGCGAGCGTCCCGGCGAACACCACCGATGTTCCACGGGAAACATCCGGATCCTGGGCCGCGGCACTGAACAGGGCGACGTCGCACACGTTGAGCAGGCAGCGGGTGTCCGCGAACCCCTGCGAGCGGAGGTGGTCCTCGATGGCCGGGCTCGTGCCGATCGCGACGTCGGCCTCCAGTCGCCACTCGGCGGCGAGCAGCCGCCCGCGGTGGACGCCGGGGTTCTCGTGCAGCAGGTCGACGAGGTGGTAGACCGTCCGGTCAGCCCGCCGTTCCAGGCCGTACGTGAACGGTGTGTACGTCCACAGCAGCCGCGGACCGGGGTGCTCGACCCAGCGCCGGAGCTGGCGGTGCAGCAACGCGGAGTTCACGCGCCGGGTGCTCGGGGCGTGGTGCGGGATGACCCGGGGCGTGACGACCTCGACGCCCTGCGGGACGGGCCGACCCTCCAGCGCGGGCGCGGACCGCAGTCGGCGCACGACGCGACGGGCGTCGGAGGGCCGCAGGGACCGGGTCCCGGTCCCCTCGGCGAACACGACGGGCCAGTCCGCGGCGAGGGCCCGGGTCACGTGGTGCTGGTTCGTGGCGACGGGGGCGTTCCAGTCGGCGGTGCCGAGGACGAGGACGAGGGGCGTCTCGTTCACCGTCCCGCCGCCGAGAGCACCTGACCGACCGTGCGCAGGAGGATCTTCACGTCCAGCCACAGCGACCAGTTCTCGACGTAGTGGTTGTCGAAGCGGGCGCGCTCGGAGATCGAGGTGTCCCCCCGCAGACCGTGCACCTGGGCCCAGCCGGTGACCCCGACGGGCACCCGGTGCCGCCACAGGTAGTCGTCGTAGTCGAGCGTGAACTGCTCCACGAAGTGCGGGCGTTCGGGACGCGGCCCGACGAGGGACATCTCCCCGCGCAGGACGTTCCACAGCTGGGGCAGCTCGTCGAGGGAGAGGCGGCGGAGCCAGCCGCCGACCGGCCCGACGTTCTCCTGGGCGTTCCAGCGGACGTCGGAGGAGGCGTCCGGACGCATCGTGCGCAGCTTCAGCAGCGGGAACGTGCGGCCGTCCAGCCCCACGCGCTCCTGCCGGAACAGCGGACCGGGCCCGACCTCGTGGCGCACGAGCGCGGCGCACACCAGCAGGACGGGCATCGCCACCACGAGACCGAGGGCCGAGGCGGCCACGTCCATGACGCGCTTGAGCGGCCACGTCACGGCACGGAACGCGGGCCGCCGCAGCTGCACGAGCGGCACCCCCCGCACGGACTGCACGAAGCGGTGGGTGTTGGTGACCTGCCAGAACCGCGGCACGGTGAAGATCTCGACGGGCAGGCCCTGGCAGCTGCGCAGGACGTCGACGACGACCATCTCGGGCACGTTGGAGTAGGCGATGACGACGATGTCGGCCGCCTGCTCGGTCACGAGCCGCTCGAGGTCGGCGATGCCACCGAGCACCGGCAGGGGGCGCTCCCCGGCGGACAGCCGCGGGTCGTCGTCGATGAACCCCACCGGCAGGAGACCCTGCTCACCGGACTGCAGGTGCTCGACGATCTGCGCGCCGAGCCCACCGCAGCCGACGACGAGGGTGCGCATGGCGATGCGGCCCGCCGTCCGGTACCGGACGCGCAGGACGTACACCACGGCGCGCGCGCACAGGATCAGGACGGTCTGGGCGAGGGCCACCAGGAGCGTGCTCCGCTCCACGTCACCGATGCCGAGGGCGCCGTCCGCGATGGACGCGACCCCGACCGAGGCGATGCCCGCCCCCGCCAGGAGGGGCAGGTCGTCGAGGATGCTGAGGTCCATGCGCGGGCGGTAGAGGCCGGCGAAGGCGTGGACGACGAGGGCCGCCACCGAGAAGACGACGACGGCGGGGTCCCCGTGGCCGAGCAGCAGCACGACGGCCAGGACGCACACCGCGTCCGTGGCGAGCAGCAGGGTCGCGAGCTGGGAACGGTTGCGACGCGCGCGGCGCAGGGATCCCCACGAGGGGCGGCGGACGGCAGCCGTCGATCCAGCACCGGCCGAGCGCGCGCTCGTCCCCGGTTCGCTGGTCGTGGCCACGTCGGTCCTCCAGGTCGGCGTCCCCGTAGCACACCGCCCGGGCTCAACACCGTTCTTCGTCGTCCCGACGGCGTGTCGACTTGAGGTGTCCGGCCTCCTGTCCATCGTTTCAACCCGTTCGGCGGGTCCCCTGCCGACAGGAGGACCCGTCCGGGTCAACTGGCCGGGACCTCGGCCGATGGACGAGCCGTGGACCTCGTCGACTACCTGCGCGCGCTGCGCAAGCACTGGATCCTCGTGGTCCTGTCGGTGCTGCTGGGCAGCGGGGCCGGCTTCGGCGCCTACTCCACGAGCGCCCCCGTGTACCGCGCCGACTGCCTCATGTTCGTGTCCATGTACGACACGGGCAACGCCGCCCTCCTCATGCAGGGCAGCATGTTCACGCAGCAGCGCGTCCAGTCGTACACGAGCGTCCTGGAGAGCCCCAAGGTCCTCACCCCGGTGATCCGCGAGCTGGGCCTGGACACCACGCCCCGCGCCCTCGCCGAGCACGTGGGTTCCAGCGCCCCCATCGGGACGGTCCTCATCGAGGTCACCGTCGACGAGTCCTCGCCCCAGCTGGCCGCCGACGTCGCCAACTCCATCTCCCGGCACTTCGGCACGGCGGTCAGCGAGCTCGAGCAGGCCACCCCCGAGACGATGAGCCCCGTCCGCATCAACGTGCTGCGGCCCGCCGAGGTCCGTCGCGACCCGATCGCCCCCGACCTCGTCAAGATGCTGGCCCTCGGCCTGCTCGCCGGCGCGGTCCTCGGAACCGGGCTCGCCATCCTGCGCGAGGTGCTCGACACGACCGTCAAGACGCTCACCACGATCTCCGACCTCGGCGCCCCCGCGCTCGGGTCCGTGCCCGCGGGCGAGAGCGGCGACCGCCCCGAGCTCGTGGTCGAGGGGTCCCGCTCCCCGCAGTCCGAGGCCCTGCGGCAGGTCCGCACCAACCTGCAGTTCGCCGACGTCGACCACCCGCCGCGCCTGGTCGTGGTGACGTCCGCGCTGCCCGGGGAGGGCAAGAGCACCACCGCGGTCAACCTCGCGCTGACGTCCGCGGCCGCCGGGTTGCGGACGATCCTCGTCGAGGGCGACCTGCGGCTGCCGCGGGTCGCGGACTACCTCGGCGTCGAGGACAGCGCCGGCCTGACGACGGTCCTCGCCGGCCGCGCCGACCTCGACGACGTCCTGCAGCCCTACGGCGACACCGGCCTGTCCGTCCTGGCCGCCGGCCCCATCCCGCTCAACCCCGCCGCCCTGCTGGGCTCCCGGCACATGAGCGAGCTGCTGCAGCGGCTGCGCGACCGCGCCGACCTCGTCATCGTCGACAGCCCGCCGCTGCTGCCCGTCGCCGACGCCGCCGTCCTGGCCCGGCAGGCCGACGGCGCCGTCCTCGTCGTCAAGCACGGCAGGACGACGCGCGAGCACCTCGCGCGCGGTCTGGAGCGCCTGCGCGCCGTCGACGCGACCGTCCTCGGCGGGGTGCTGACGATGGTCCCGTCGAAGGCGTCGGAGTACAGCTACGCCTACGAGTACGGCTACGGCTACCAGCCGACGACCCCCGCCGACGCCGAGCACGTCCTCCTGGAGCGCTGAGCGCGCTCAGACCACCGCGACGACCGCGGCCAGCGCCTCGTCGAGCCGCCGCGCGGCCTTGACCTGCACGTCCAGCTTGGCCCGGTGGACGTCGTCGACGTCGTCGCTGGCCGGGTCCTTGGGCGCCGTCGGCCCCCGCCACGCCGGGGCGGCGGCGACGAGCGCCTTCCAACCCGCTCCCGGCGAGGCGCTCGCGGGCAGACGCCCCTCCGCACCGAGCATCCGGGCGATGCGCGCCAGCTCGAGCACCGTGAACACGCGCCGCTGCGCCGAGGGGACGAGCGCGATGACCGCGCCGCGCTGCTCGCGGGTCATCGTCAGCACGAGGTCGGCGGCGCCGACGAGCTGCGCGTCGAGCTGACGCCCGGACTCGCCGCCCGTCAGGTCGGGACGCCCGACCTTCCGCAGGACGGTCGCGACGTCGGTGTCCACCGGCTCCCCGACCAGGGCCGTCGTGCCGGCGCTGGCGACGCGGATGGTCGCCGCGCGTTCGCCGAACCGGTCCGCGAGGTGGTGACGCAGCAGCGACGCGGCCATCGGCGAGCGGCTGACGTTGGCCGTGCAGACGAGGAGGACCTCGAACCTGGTCCTCACGCCGGCCCCACCGCCCTCACGGGGCCATCTTGAGCATCTGCCGTCGTTCCCGCAGCGCGGCGAGCAGCGCACCGGTCTCCACCTGGGCGGCGCCGTCGAGGATGCACTGCTTGGCCGCCAGGGTCGCCGCGGCCGAGACCTGCTCGTGGCTCAGTCCGCTGGCGGTGGACGCGACCCGCGGCCACTCCACCGCGGACAGGTCGAAGCCCCGCAACCGGCGCAGGACGACCTCCTGCACGACCCCGGTGCTCGGCAACGGGTAGTCGACGACGGTGTCGAAGCGGCGCAGCAGGGGACGGTCGAGCAGCTGGGGCCGGTTCGTGGTCACCACGAGGACGCCGGCGGAGGCGTCGGCGTCCAGGAACCCGGTGAAGGCGCGCAGCACGTCCCGCAGGCGGGTGCGGCTGCGTTCCCCGCCGTCGGGGTCGATGAGGGCGTCGACGTCGTCGAACAGGCAGACCGCACGGCTCTGGGCCATGAGGTCGAAGACGAGGGACAGCTGCGCGACGGCGTCGTCGGCCGGCAGATCGGCGAAGGCGTCGAGGCGGGCCGTGAAGACGGGGACGGCCAGTTCCGCGGCGAGCACCTCGGCCGTCATGGACTTGCCGGTGCCGGACGGTCCCGTGAGGAGCAGCTTGCGCAGCGGCTGGAACCCCCGGGCGCGCAGGACGTCGGCGTGCCGCTGCTCGGTGAGCACGCGGTGCAGGCGGGCCATGACGTCGCTGCCGAGCGCGAGGTCGGCCAGGGTCGTGCGGGGGAGGGCGACGGTGAGGACCCGGGCCAGCTCCCCGCGCGGCTGGACGACGGTGGTCGGGGCGGCGGGCGGGGGCGGGCTCTGCGGCCGGGCGGCCGACCGCCGGGTGTCGAGCAGCGCCCGCAGGTCCTCGACCTCACGCGCCCGGTCCCCCTTGCGGCCGGCGCTGTCGAGCACCTCCGTCAGGGCGGCGCGGAACTTGGCGTCGTCGCCGGCGGTGTGGCTCTCCACGAGCGCCTTGACCTGTGCGGCCGTGGCCAGCAGCCGTCCCTCCACCATTGGATCTTACCGTGGGTAGTTCGACCGTCACGGGTCTTCAGGCGACGAAGAGGCAGAAGGGATGGCCGGCCGGGTCGGCGTCGACGTAGAGGGGCTCGTCGGGATCGTCCGTGCGGTCGAGCAGCAGCGTCGCGCCGAGCTCCAGGGCCCGCTGCTGGTGGTGCTCCAGCACCTCGCGGTCGGGCACCGTGAAGTCGACGTGCACCTGCTGCGGGACCCGCCCCGTCGGCCACGTCGGACGGGGGAGGTCGTCGACCTGTTGGAACGCCAGGACGCGGGACCCGTCGCCCTCGGTGAGCACGAGCCAGTCCGCGGGACCCGTCCCCTCGTCGCCGTCGCGGTACCTCAGGCCCAGCAGGGCCCGGTAGAACTCGGCGAGGGCGCGGGCGTCGGTGGTGTCCAGCACCGTGTGCAGCGCGCGGGGGAAGGGGACGTCCACCGCGCCACCGTGCTCCTGCTCGGCCGCCCCTGCACGACGAAGCCCCCGTGGACGACGTCCACGGGGGCTTGGCGGTGGGCCTAGGAGGACTTGAACCTCCGACCTCTTCCTTATCAGGGAAGCGCTCTAACCGACTGAGCTATAGGCCCGTTCGCTGCACGCAGCGGAGACAACCTTACCGGACCCGAGCGGGTGCTCAGCACCCGCGGGAGCTCAGTCGTCCGAAAGCGTGACGTGCAGACCACCGACGAGGGCGGCGGACACGTTGTACAGGAACGCGACGATCGTCGAGAGCGCCGTCAGCAGCACGACGTCCACCACGGCGATGACCGTCGCGAGGGACAGCACCTTGCCGAAGCCGACGTAGTCGAGGAGGTCGAAGTCCACCTCGTTGCCGACGACGTCCTTGAGCAGGCCGTTGAGGTCGGTGAAGACCCCCATGCCGTCCAGGACGCTCCAGATGACCGCCGTCGCCACCACGAGGGCGATGCCGACGGCCACCGAGAGCAGGAACGACAGCTTGGTGATCGACCACGGGTCGACGCGAGCCAGCGTCAGGCGCACGCGGCGGGGGACGGAGTCCACACCGTTGCGGGGCTTGGACTGGCCGGACGCCTGCCCCGGGGCGGCTGCCGACCGGGCCGGGTCAGCCGTGGGGCGCCCGGTCTGACCGGTCGCCGGGGCCTTGCCCTGCGTGCCAGCCGCTGCCGACGAAGCTGTCGCGCGTTCGGCGGGGGTCACTCGTCACCTCCGGTGTCGGGCTCGCTCGGCGGAGCCTCGGACGACGGTACGCCATCGGCCGCCCCCGCCACAGGGTCGTTCCCCGGTTCCTCCACAGGTGCTCCACCGTTCGGCGCCTCGTCGGCGCCTTCGGCGGCCGCCTGGTCGTCCCCGGCACCCGCGGTGTCGAGCAGCGGGTCGTCGGCGGCCTCCGTCGTGGCGTCGGAGACCTCCTCGGCCTCCACCTCCTCGTCGATGACGCGCTCGGCGTTCCGGGCGACGGCGAGGATGCGGTCGCCCGTCTCGGGACGGGCGAACGTGACGCCCATCGTGTCGCGGCCCTTGGCCGGCACCTCGTCGACGCGGGAGCGCACGACGCGGCCGGCCTGCATGACGACGAGGACCTCGTCCTCCTCGGAGACGGTCAGTGCCCCGACGAGGTCGCCGCGTTCCTCGGTGAGCTTGGCGACCTTGATGCCCAGCCCCCCGCGACCCTGCTTGCGGTACTCCCCGATCTTGGTGCGCTTGGCGTAGCCGAGTTCGGTGACGACGAAGACGAAGAGGTCGTCGCGGGCGACGGCCATCGCCAGCAGCTCGTCGTCGCCGCGGAACTTCATGCCCGTGACCCCGGACGTGGCCCGGCCCATCGGGCGCAGGTTCTCGTCGGTCGCCTCGAAGCGGACGCTCATGCCCTTGCGGGAGACGAGGAACAGGTCCTCGCCCTCGCCGACGAGGGTCGCGCCGAACAGTTCGTCGTCGACCTCCTCGCCGCCGTCGGGGCCCGCGTGCGAGCGCAGGTTGATGGCGATGAGCCCGCCGGAGCGGTTCGAGTCGTACTCCGACAGCCGCGTCTTCTTGACGATGCCGCCGCGGGTGGCGAGCACGAGGTACGGAGCCTGCTCGTAGTCCTCGATGTCGAGGACGGCGACGATCCGTTCCCCCGGCTGGAAGGCGAGGAGGTTCGCGACGTGCTGACCGCGTCCGTCCCGGCCGCCCTCGGGCAGCTCGTACCCCTTGGCTCGGTAGACCCGGCCCAGGTTGGTGAAGAACAGCAACCAGTGGTGGGTCGTCGTCGTGAAGAAGTGCTCGACGACGTCGTCCTCGCGCAGCGACGCCCCGCGCACCCCGCGGCCGCCGCGGCGCTGGGCCCGGTACAGGTCGGTGCGGGTGCGCTTGGCGTACCCGCCGCGGGTGACGGTGACGACGACGTCCTCGACGGGGATGAGGTCCTCGGCCGTCATGTCGCCCTCGAAGGGCAGGATCTGCGTCTTGCGCTCGTCGCCGTAGCGCTCGACGATCTCGGCCAGCTCGTCGCCGACGATCTGCCGCTGGCGCTCCGGCCGGGCGAGGATGTCGTTGTAGTCCTCGATGAGCCGCATGAGCTCGTCGTACTCGTCGATGATCCGCTGCCGCTCCAGGGCGGCCAGGCGACGCAGCTGCATCTCGAGGATCGCGCGGGCCTGGATCTCGTCGATGTCGAGCAGTTCCATCAGTCCGTCGCGGGCGACCTCGACCGTGGCGCTCGCGCGGATGAGGGCGATGACCTCGTCCATGGCGTCGAGGGCCTTGAGCAGGGCGCGCAGGATGTGGGCGCGCTCCTCGGCCTTGCGCAGCCGGAACCGCGTCCGGCGGACGATGACGTCCAACTGGTGGGTGATCCAGTGCTTGAGGAACGCGTGGATCGGCAGCGTGCGCGGCACCCCGTCGACGAGCGCCAGCATGTTCGCGCCGAAGTTCTGCTGCAGCTGCGTGTGCTTGTAGAGGTTGTTCAGCACGACCTTCGCCACGGCGTCGCGGCGCAGGATGATGACCAGCCGCTGACCCGTCCGTCCCGACGTGTGGTCCTGGACGTCGGCGATGCCGGTGAGCCGGCCGTCGCGCACGAGGTTGGCGATGTTCTCGGCGAGGTTGTCCGGGTTCACCTGGTACGGCAGCTCGCTGACCACGAGGCACGTGCGGTTCGAGATCTCCTCGACCGTGACGACCGCGCGCATGGTGATCGACCCGCGGCCGGTGCGGTAGGCGTCGGCGATCCCCCGCTGGCCGAGGATCTGCGCACCCGTGGGGAAGTCCGGGCCCTTGATGCGCTGCAGCATGGCCGCGAGCTGCTCGTCGTCGGAGGCGTCGGGGTTGTCCAGCAACCACTTCGCGCCCTCGGCGACCTCGCGGAGGTTGTGCGGCGGGATGTTCGTCGCCATGCCGACGGCGATGCCGGCCGAGCCGTTGACGAGCAGGTTGGGGAACCGGCTCGGCAGGACGTCGGGCTCGGTGGTGTGGCCGTCGTAGTTCGGGGAGAAGTCGACGGTCTCCTCGTCGATGTCCCGGACCATCTCCATGGCCAGCGGCGCCATCCGGCACTCGGTGTACCGCGGGGCCGCGGCCGGGTCGTTCCCGGGGGAGCCGAAGTTCCCCTGGCCGTCCACGAGCGGGTAGCGCAGCGACCAGTCCTGGGCGAGCCGGACGAGGGCGTCGTAGATCGAGGTGTCACCGTGCGGGTGGTAGTGACCCATGACGTCGCCGACGACGCGGGCGCACTTGGAGTACCCGCGGTCGGGGCGGTACCCGCCGTCGTACATCGCGTACAACACCCTGCGGTGCACGGGCTTCAGCCCGTCCCGGACGTCCGGCAGCGCGCGCGAGACGATGACGCTCATCGCGTAGTCCAGGTACGACCGCTGCATCTCCGCCTGCAGGTCGACCTGGTCCACGCGGTCGCCGGCGGGGGGTTCGGTGGTGCTCTCGCTCACGGGGTGGTGCCTCTCAGCTCACGGTTCTCGACGGATGTTCCACGTGGAACAGGGCTCACACGTCGAGGAACCTCACGTCGCGGGCGTTGCGCTGGATGAAGCTGCGGCGGGACTCGACGTCCTCGCCCATGAGGGTCGAGAAGACCGCGTCGGCGGCGGCGGCGTCCTCGAGGGTCACCTGCAGCAGGGTCCGGTGGGCCCGGTCCATCGTCGTCTCGGACAACTCGTCCCAGTTCATCTCGCCCAGGCCCTTGTAGCGCTGGGTCTTTCCCTCCTTGGGGAGCTTCTTGCCGGCGGCCAGGCCGGCCTCCATGAGGGCGTCGCGCTCCCGGTCGGAGTAGGCGAACTCGTGGTTCTCCGCGCCCCCCAGCCACTTGATCCGGTACAGCGGTGGCTGCGCCAGGTACACGTGACCACCCTCGACGAGCGGGCTCATGTAGCGGAACAGCAGCGTGAGCAGCAGCGTCCGGATGTGCTGACCGTCGACGTCGGCGTCGGCCATGATGATGATCTTGTGGTACCGGAGCTTCTCGACGTTGAAGTCCTCGCCGATGCCCGTCCCGAAGGCCGTGATGAGGGCCTGGACCTCCTGGTTGCCCAGGGCGCGGTCCAGCCGGGCCTTCTCGACGTTGAGGATCTTGCCGCGGATCGGCAGGATCGCCTGGGTCCGGGGGTCGCGACCGCGGGTGGCCGAACCGCCCGCCGAGTCGCCCTCGACGATGAAGACCTCGCACTCGGCGGGGTTGTTGGACTGGCAGTCCTTGAGCTTGCCGGGCAGCGAGTTGCGCTCCAGCAGCGACTTGCGGCTCGCCTCGCGGGCCTTGCGGGCCGCCTGCCGGGCGATCGAGGCCGACTGCGCCTTCTTCGCGATCGTCCAGGCCTCCTTGGGGTTGGCCTGGAACCAGTGCCCGAGGTGCTCGCGCACCTGGGCCTGGACGAAGGTGCGGGCCAGGGTGTTGCCCAGCTTCGTCTTCGTCTGCCCCTCGAACTGCGGTTCGGTGAGCTTGACCGAGATGACGGCCGTCAGCCCCTCGCGGATGTCGGACCCGTCGAGGTTCTCGTTGTCCTTGAGGATCGCCGGCTTCGCCGTGCGGGCGTAGTCGATGACGAGGTTCGTCAACGCCGTGCGGAACCCCGCCTCGTGCGTCCCGCCCTCGGAGGTGTTGATGTTGTTGGCGTAGGTGAACACGGCCTCGGAGTACGCCGTCGTCCACTGCATCGCGACCTCGACCGCGATGCCCTTCTCCTTGTCCTCCGCCTCCAGCGAGATGACCGTCTCGTGCAGCGGCTCGTTCTTCTTCAGCGCGTTGAGGTGCTTGACGTAGTCGATGAGCCCGTCGTCGTACCGGTAGCTCGCCGACCGCACCGGCGCGTCGTCCGTGCCCTCGGCGGTCTCGTCCTCGGGGTGGACGCGCTCGTCCGTGAGGTTCAGCGAGAGACCCTTGTTGAGGAAGGCCCGCTGCTGGAAGTTCGTGCGGAGCGTCTCGTACGAGTAGTCCGTCGTCTCGAAGATCTCGCCGTCGGCCCAGAACGTGATGGTCGTCCCGGTGGCGTCGGTCGCCTCGCCCTTCTCCAGGGGCGCCAGCGGCACACCGTGCTCGTAGGACTGGCGCCACGCGTGGCCCTGACGGCGGACCTCGACGTCGAGCCGGGTCGACAACGCGTTGACGACGGAGCTGCCGACGCCGTGCAGACCACCGGAGACGGCGTACCCGCCGCCGCCGAACTTGCCACCGGCGTGCAGGACGGTGAGGACGACCTCGACGGCGGGACGACCCTCGCCGGGCATGACGTCGACGGGGATGCCGCGGCCGTTGTCGACCACGCGCACGCCGCCGTCGGCGAGCAGCGTGACGTCGACCGTGTCGCAGTAGCCGGCCAGCGCCTCGTCGACGGAGTTGTCGACGATCTCGTAGACGAGGTGGTGCAGACCACGCTCACCCGTCGACCCGATGTACATGCCGGGCCGCTTGCGGACGGCCTCGAGACCCTCGAGGACGGTGATCGCGTCGGCGCCGTACTCGGGGTTCGCGACCCCGTCGGGGGTCACCGCGTCGGCCAGGGAGGGTGCGTCCTCGGGGTTCACGTCCTGCGGGTTCGCGTCCTCGGGACCGGGCGTCTCTTGGTCTGGCACGAGCGCGTGCTCTCCCTCCGCGTCGAGGCGGTCGCGCGCGGGCGTGGCGAGCCGGTGGCCCGAGCCGGGCACCCGGCCGTGACCAGCTGGTCACGGTGGCCCGGAGCCCGTGCGATCCAGGTGCCCGCAGGACCACCAGGTTCGCTGACAGTCTACCCCGTCCGGACCGGCTCCCGTCGCTGCGCGCGCCCCTGCGCGGCCCCTGAGCCGCGCGACCCCCTCGCGCGTGGGGGACCTCGCACCGGGGGGTCCGACGGTCCTGAGCCGTTCCCGGGCCGAGCCGAGCCGGCGGATCAGCCGTAGGTGTCGCGGGGCCCGCGGCCGCCGGGGGCGGACCGGCCGCCCTTGCGCCACGACGGGCCCTGCGGTCCGCGGACGACGACCTTGGTGACGACGCCGTGGCCGAGCTCCTCGTCCAGGCGGCGCACGAGGTGGCTCGTCAGCAGCCGGACCTGGGTGGCCCAGGCCGTCGACTCCGCGCGCACGACGAGCGTGCCGTCCTTGAGCGTCTCGGGGGCGCAGTGCCCCGCCAGCTCCGGCCCGACCACGGCGTCCCAGCGGCCGAAGGCCCCGCCGACGGCGACGGGCTGCTCCCAGCCGCGCTCGCCGACGAGCCGTCCCAGCGTCGAGTCCAGGCTCTGCGGGTCCCGCGCGTCCGGCCAGGCCCCCGACCGGGCCGACGCTCCGGTGCGCCGCAGCGCCTCCGCCCGCCGGGCCTCGGCCGGCTTCATCCCCCCCAGGGGCGCCCGTCCCGGGCGCAGGCCCTTCGCCGCCGCAGCCGCGCGGGCCCGGCCCAGCGCCGTGCGGGCCAGGTCCGCCCCCGCCGGGTCGGTCCCCTCCGGCGGGTCCTCCTCCGTCGAGGGGTCGTCCGGTGCGTCAGTCACCGGCGTCCTCCCGCACGGCGACGCCGGTGCTCACGTGGACGCGGTCGGCGCGGTCCCCCCGCAGCGCGGCCGGGACGTCCTCGGGCACGGCGGCCGTCACGAGCACCTGCTCGGCGTCGGCGACGACCTCGGACAACCGCTCGCGCCGGCCGGCGTCGAGCTCGGCGAAGACGTCGTCGAGGACGAGCACCGGACCGCCGGGGTCCTCGTGGACGTCGTCCTCCAGCAGCAGGCGGTAGCTGGCCAGCCGCAGCCCCAGGGCCACCGACCAGCTCTCGCCGTGGCTGGCGTACCCCTTGGCGGGCATCCCGCCCAGGGTCAGCACGAGGTCGTCGCGGTGCGGGCCGACGAGGCACACCCCGCGGTCGAGCTCGGCCTTGCGCTGCTCCGCCATCTGCTCCAGGAGCGCCGTCCGCAGCTCCTCCGGGCTCGGCACCGCGCCCCCGGGCGTCGTCGCGACGCCCTCGGCGAGCAGCGGGAGGGAGGAGCGGTAGCCCAGCTCCAGGTCGCCCTGCCCCTTGCTGACGGAGCGGTACGCCTCGGCGGCCGGCTCCCGCAGGTCGCCCAGCAGCGCGAGCCGGGCCGAGAGCAGCTCGGACCCCGAGGCCGCGAGGTGCTCGTCCCACACGTCGAGGGTGTGGGTGTCGGCGCGGCCCGAGCGCATCGCGCTGCCGGCGGACTTCAGCAGCGCCCCGCGCTGGCGCAGGACGCGGTCGTAGTCGGCCCGCACGCCCGCCACGCGCGGCCAGCGCGTGACGAGGAGCTCGTCGAGGTAGCGCCGGCGCTCGGTCGGGTCGCCCTTGACGAGCGCGAGGTCCTCCGGGGCGAAGAGCACCGTGCGCAGGACGCCCAGGACGTCCCGGGTCCGGCGGACCGGGTTGCGGTTCAGCCGCGCCCGGTTGGCCTTGCCCGGGGTGATCTCCAGCTCGACGAGGGCCCGGCGGCCACCGCGCACCAGCTCGGCGCGCACCACGGCCCGGGGAGCGCCCTGGCGGACCAGGGGCGCGTCCCCGGAGACGCGGTGGCTGCCGAGGGTGGCGACGTAGCCGATCGCCTCGACGAGGTTGGTCTTGCCCTGCCCGTTGAGTCCGACGAAGGTCGTCGTCCCCGGTCGCAGGTCGAGCTCGAGGCTCTCGTACGACCGGTAGTCGACCAGGGAGAGGTGCGCGACGTGCACGCGGTCCCGCTCCTCCCGTCCGTCAGGCCTGGTGGGCCGGCGTCACTCGTTGACCGAACCCGCACCCGAGCTCGGGCCGGCCGACGTCACCGCGTGGCCACCGAACTGGTTGCGCAGCGCGGCGACGGCCTTGATCGAGGGCGAGTCCTCCTGGCGGGAGGCGAAGCGCGCGAACAGCGCCGCCGCCAGCACCGGCATCGGGACGGCGTTCTCGATGGCCTGCTCCAGCGTCCACCGGCCCTCGCCGGAGTCCTGGGCGTAGCCGCGGATGTTGTCGAGCTTGGGGTCCTCCTCCAGCGCGCGGACCATGAGGTCCAGCAGCCAGGAGCGGACGACCGTGCCGCGCGTCCACGCCTTGAAGACGGCGGGGACGTCGTGGATGATCCCCTTCGCCTCGAGGAGCTCGTAGCCCTCGGCGTAGGCGTGCATGAGGCCGTACTCGATGCCGTTGTGGACCATCTTGGAGTAGTGGCCCGCACCGACGCCGCCGGCGTGCACGAAGCCCTCCTCGCGGGGGCCCTCCGGGCGCAGCGCGTCGAACACGGGCAGGGCCAGGTCGACGTGGCCCTTCGCGCCGCCGACCATGAGGCCGTAGCCGTTGTCCTTGCCCCACACGCCGCCGGAGACGCCGCAGTCGAGGTAGCCGGTGCCGCGCTCGGCCAGGAGCTTGGCGTTCACCTCGTCGTCGGTCCACTTGGAGTTGCCGCCGTCGATGACGAGGTCGCCGTCCTTCAGGAGCGGGGCCAGGTTCGCGACGGTGTCGCGGGTGATCTTGCCCGAGGGCACCATCACCCAGACGACCTTGGGCGAGGGCAGCGCCTCGACGAGGGCCGCGAGGCTGGGGACGTCGGTGACGTCGGGGTTCGGGTCGTACCCGGTGACCTCGATGCCCTTGTCGCGCAGCCGGGCGCGCATGTTGCCGCCCATCTTGCCGAGACCGACGAGACCGATGTGCATGGCCAGACGCTTCCCTTCTCGCGCCCGGCTGCTCTCTCGAGCCGGGCTGTGTGACCGCCGGGCTCAGCCGGCGAGGCGGACCGGCATCAGGAGGTACCGGTAGCTGTCGTCGTCGTCCCCGTCGAGGTCCGCCTGGCCGGTGAGGACCGCCGGACGCGTCGCCTGGGTGAACGAGAGCCGGGCGAACGGCGCGGCCAGCGCACCGAGTCCGTCCAGCAGGAACTGCGGGTTGAAGGCGATGGCGATGGACTCACCGACGAGGGTGGCCTCCAGGGCCTCCGTCGCCTGCGCGTCCTCGCCCTGTCCCGCTTCCAAGGACAGCACGCCGTCCTCGAAGCGCAACCGCACGGGCGTGTTGCGCTCGGCGACGAGGGCGACGCGCTTGACCGCCTCCGTCAGGGCCGCCGTGGAGACGACCGCGTGCGTCGGGGACTCGGCCGGGAACAGGGCGCGGACCTTGGGGTACTCGCCGTCGACGAGGAGCGAGGTCGAGTACCGGCCGCCGGCCTGGAAGCCGATGAGGTCGCTGGCTCCGTCGGCCAGGGCGAGCGTCAGGTTGCTGCCCCCGCCCAGGGACCGCGCCACGTCGGACAGCGTGCGGGCGCGCACCAGGGCCACGGCGGACAGGTCCGGCGTGCTGGGGTTCCACCGCAGCTCGCGGACCGCGAGGCGGTACCGGTCGGTCGCCAGGAGCGTCAGGCGGTCGCCCTCGATCTCCATGCGCACGCCGGTCAGGATCGGCAGCGTCTCGTCGCGGCTCGCGGCGATGGTGACCTGGGCGACGGCCTCGGTGAACTCGCCACCGGCGATCTCCCCGGACGCCTCCGGCAGCTGCGGCAGCGAGGGGTACTCGTCGACCGACATCGTCAGCAGCGTGAAGCGGCTCGCGCCGCACGTGACGACGACCTTGGAGCCCTCCGTCGTCAGCGTCACCGGACGCGCGGGGAGGCTGCGGGAGATGTCGGCCAGGAGGCGTCCGGAGACGAGGACGCGACCGGCCGTGCGGACGTCGGCCGGCAGCTCGGCGCGCGCGGACACCTCGTAGTCGAAGGTGGACAGCTTCAGGGTGCCCTCGTCGGTGGCCTCCAGGAGCACCCCGGCGAGCACGGGCACCGGGGGGCGCGAGGGCAGCGCCCGGGCAGCCCACGCGACGGCGTCGGCCAGCACGTCGCGCTCGACCTGCAACTCCACCAGGCACCGCCTCTCAGTCGTCCTGCGCGGCTGCTCACCGCTCCGTGCCGCGTCTGCGGCCCGTGAGGGCGACGGCAGGACGTGGCGGCTTCCGACAGTAGTGGAGAGGCAGGACACGCGTGCACGCGCCTCCTCGGCGCCGATCGTCGCCCCGACGAGGGAGGTCACGGTGAGTCACGAGGTGTCGGACAGGCCTGCACGCCTTGTTCGAACGACTCCGGAGACGTCGATCACTCGGAGTGACCACCTCGTCCTCAGGGCAGCCCTCGAGGCAGGTCCTGAGCCGTTTCCCCACCACCAGTCCACACTGGACGTGGGTTGACGGACTTCACCGTAGAGGGATCCGTCGTAGTAGTCACCCTTGTGGAGGCTGTGGACGGGCGAGCGTCGTCGCAGGTCAGACCCTGTTCGAGGCCCTCGGAGCCGTGTGGACGGGGTGAGGACGGCGAGGTCCGGTCGTCCACAGGTGATCGTGCCCGCGCCGCGTCGTCCACGCCCGTCCCCAGGCGGTCCCCACGGCGTCCACGGCTCGTCCACGGGGTTGTCCACGGCTCACGACGTCGTCGTCCACATGTCTGTCCCCAGCGTGTGGACAACTGTGGACGGACCGTCAGGGCCCGCGCGAGGGGCGTTCGGGGCGTCCTGGGCACGCAGGCACGCCGGACGACGAGAGCCCCGCCGGCGACGCTGCCGGCGGGGCTCCCAGGGGTCGTGCGGAGTGCAGGGGGCGTCAGGCGCCCGCCTGCTTCTTGATGCGGTTGGTCAGCTCCGTGACCTGGTTGTACGTGCTGCGCCGCTCGGCCATCTGCTGCTTGATCTTGCGCTCGGCGTGCATGACCGTCGTGTGGTCGCGGCCGCCGAAGTGCTGGCCGATCTTCGGCAACGACAGCTCCGTCAGCTCGCGGCACAGGTACATGGCGATCTGGCGGGCCGTGACGAGCGTGCGCGAGCGCGACGTCCCGCACAGGTCGTCGAGGGTGACCGAGAAGTAGGACGCGGTCTGGCCCATGATCGCGGCCGCCGTGATCTCGGGCGTCTCGTCGTTGGGGATGAGGTCGCGCAGGACGATCTCGGCCAGGCTCATGTCGACCGGCTGCCGGTTCAGGCTGGCGAAGGCCGTGACGCGGATGAGCGCGCCCTCGAGCTCGCGGATGTTCGAGGAGATCTTCGAGGCGATGTACTCGTTGACGTCGTCGGGCACCTCGAGGCGCTCGCCGATCGCCTTCTTGCGGAGGATGGCGATGCGGGTCTCGAGGTCCGGCGGCTGGACGTCTGTGATGAGGCCCCACTCGAAGCGGCTGCGCATCCGCTCCTCGAACCCGGACAGCTGCTTGGGCGGCAGGTCGGACGTGATGACGACCTGCTTGCTCGCGTTGTGCAGCGTGTTGAAGGTGTGGAAGAACTCCTCCTGCGTCTGGACCTTGTTCGACAGGAACTGGATGTCGTCGATGAGGAGGACGTCCACGTCGCGGTGCCGGCGCTGGAAGGCCTGCGCCTTGTCGTCGCGGATCGAGTTGATGAAGTCGTTGGTGAACTCCTCGGAGTTCACGTACCGCACCTGCACGCCCGGGTAGAGGTTCTGGGCGTAGTGCCCGATCGCGTGCAGCAGGTGCGTCTTGCCCAGCCCGGACTCCCCGTAGATGAACAACGGGTTGTAGGCCTTGGCGGGCGCTTCGGCGACGGCGACCGCGGCCGCGTGGGCGAAGCGGTTGCTGGCGCCGATGACGAAGGACTCGAAGATGTACTTCGGGTTCAGCCGGGCGTTCTCGACCTTGGTCGTGGACCGGTTGCGGGGGACCTGCCGCCCCGTGCCCGCCCCGCGGTCGACCTTGTAGCCGGTGAAGAGCAGGTCCGGGTCGGAGTCGTCCAGGGGCGACTCCTCCTCGAGCCCGCCACCGCGACGGTCGCCCTGGGAGGGCACGTGCGGGACGCCCTCGGCGTCCAGACCGGCCCCGACGCGCTCGCGCTCCACGCTGGGGACGCCGTCGTCGCCGGAGCGCTCGCCCGTCCGCTCGGGGGCCAGCACCTGGCCGATGGAGGGGTCGACCGTCACCGCGAGCCGGATGGCCGAGCCGTAGGCGTCCGAGAGCGCCCGGGTCAGCGGTTCGCGGACCTTCTGCTCGATGACGTCCTTGGTGAGGTCGTTCGGCACGGCCAGCAGCGCGGTGCCGTCCAGGAGGCCGAGCGGGCGGGTCAGCCGCACGAACGCCCGCTGGTGGGGAGTGATGCCCCCGTCGTCCAGCTGCGCGACGGCACGTTCCCAGACGCTGGGGAAGTCCCCTCCGTCGGTCTCCACTCGAGCCCTCTCCCGTCGTACCGGATCCGTCTGACGGGACTCGTCCACACCCCTGTCCACACCTGTGGAGGACGGCGGGGGTGCGACGAACCGCCCGTCGCAGGCACCTCGATCGGATGCGGGCGTCGGCACGTCGAGCGGGACCGTAACAACGTGGACGGCTCGCGTTCAAGTGCCGTGCACGCCGCCGCAGTCCGCCGGACGCCCCGACGACACCGCCCGGAGGGAACGCCGTCGCAGCGGCGTGCCGACCAGGGGTCGAGGAGCCGGTCCCGGCGGGTCGTCCCACCCGGACCTGTGGGGGAACGCTACCTTCCTGCCACCACCCGGACGGGCGAGCGGCGGCCCCTGTGGACGGACCGCGGGCCGCCCCGTGGCCCTGCCGCCTGCGCGCTTTGACCCGGTCGGGTCGAGGACCGTACTCTGCAAGGGACTGTGCTCCGCATCGTCGACCCGTCCGCCCAGTGTGGACGGTGCCGACAGTCCGGCGGGGCCCGCCCGCACGAGTCCCAGGAGTCCCGCCGTGAGCAAGCGCACCTTCCAGCCGAACAACCGTCGCCGCGCCAAGGTGCACGGTTTCCGTCTGCGCATGCGCACCCGCGCCGGCCGCGCCATCCTCTCCGCGCGCCGCAGCAAGGGCCGCGCGCAGATCGCCGCCTGACCTCAGATCCCCCGCCCGCGTGCTGGCTGCGGAGCACCGCCTTCGCCACCGGGACGACTTCACGGTCGCCTTCCGGCAAGGTCGGCGTGCGGGCACGCGTCGCCTGGTCCTGCACTGGGCGACGACCGACCGAGCCCACCCCACCCGGGTGGGCTTCGTCGTGTCCAAGGCCGTCGGGGGTTCGGTGCAGCGCCACCGGACCCAGCGCCGGCTCCGGCACCTGGCGGCGGACCGCCTGGCGGTCCTGCCGGCCGTGGGCGGTCTGCTGGTCGTCCGTGCCCTCCCCGGCGCGGCCGAGGCCAGCTCGGCGGACCTGGCCGTCGACGTCGACCGCGGGCTGAAGCGCTTGGGGTTGGCCCCCGGTGACTGAGCCGACGGGAGACCCGTCGCCCGGGCGTCGGTGGTGGCACCCCCTGCGGTGGCCGGCACTGCTGCTGGTCCTGCTCGTGCGCGCCTACCAACTGCTCGTCTCTCCCGTGCTCGGGCCGACGTGCCGCTTCTACCCCTCGTGCTCCGCGTACGCCGTCGAGGCGCTGCGGACCCGAGGTGCCGTCGTCGGAACCTGGTTGACCGTCCGGCGACTCCTCCGCTGCCACCCGTGGAACCCTGGTGGGGTGGACCCCGTTCCGCCGAAGGGGCACTCCCGGGTGCCAGCGCCCTGAGGTCAGCCCTGTGAGCCCGACCCCTGTGAGAGGACGAACCGCCCCATGATCGAGTTCTTCTACGACCTTCTCCATCCCATCCAGTGGGTGGTCGCGTGGATCATGGTGCGCTTCCACGACCTCTTCACCGCGATCGGGTTCGACCCGGCCGGCGGGGCCGCCTGGTCGCTGTCGATCGTCGGCCTCGTGGTCGTCATCCGCATCCTGCTCATCCCGCTCTTCGTCAAGCAGATCAAGGCGATGCGCGGGATGCAGGTCATCCAGCCCGAGATGCGGAAGATCCAGCAGAAGTACAAGGGCAAGAACGATCCCGCCTCCCGCCAGGCCATGCAGCAGGAGATGATGGCGCTCTACCGGTCGTCGGGGACGAACCCGATGGCCAGCTGCCTGCCGATCCTCCTGCAGTCCCCGATCTTCCTCGCGCTGTTCCACACGCTGAACGGCATCGCGCAGGAGAAGACGGTCGGCCCGCTGAACGAGGAGCTCGTCAAGCAGGCCGACCAGGCCACGATCTTCGGGGCCCAGCTCTCCGACGTCTTCATGAAGTCGTGGGGTGACGGCAACTGGAACGCCATCGTCCTCACCGCCGTGATGATCGTCCTGATGTCGGCGTCGCAGTTCATCACGCAGAAGCAGCTGATGGCGAAGAACACCTCGTCGGCGTCGATGGAGGGCAACCCCTTCGCTCAGCAGCAGAAGCTGATGCTCTACATCCTGCCGATCATCTTCGCCGTCTCCGGCGTCAACTTCCCGATCGGTGTCCTCCTCTACTGGCTCACCACCAACGTGTGGTCCATGGGCCAGCAGTTCTTCGTCATCCGCCGCATGCCCAACCCCGGGTCGCTGGCGGAGAAGGAGCTGGAGGAGCGCAAGGCCCGTCGCGCAGCCCGTCGTGGTGTCGTGCTCACCAAGGAGGGCGCCCCCGAGGCCGCCACCAGTGCGGAGCACACCACCCCGGCCACGCCGGTGCGGCGTCAGCGCCAGCAGCCCAAGCGGGGCAACAGCCGCCAGCAGCGCCGGCCCGGAGGCTCGCGGTCGAGCCAGGGCCCCAACCGCTGACGACCCGCCCGACAGACCAGCTCCACTGCCACACCAGCCAGGAGGACGTGTGAACGACACGACGGACGCGGTCGAGGAGACCTCGGTGGACCAGACCGAGGATGCTGCCGCGACGGCGACCGAGGAGCCCCGCCGCAAGGGGTCGACGAAGTCGCGACTCGAGGAGGAGGGCGACATCGCCGCCGACTACCTCGAGGAGCTTCTCGACATCGTCGACCTCGACGGGGACATCGACATCGACATCGAGAACGGCCGCGCTTCGGTGGCGGTCGTGGCCGACGAGGCGGGCACACCCGCTCTGTCGCGGCTCGTCGGCTCCGACGGCGAGGTGCTCGAGGCCCTGCAGGAACTGACCCGGCTCGCAGTGCAGGCGCAGACGGGCGACCGGACGCGGCTCATGCTCGACGTCGCCGGCCACCGCTCCACCAAGCGCACCTCGCTCGTCCGGCTGGCCCACGAGGTCGTCGCTCGGGTGCAGTCCTCCGGTGCGGCGGAGCGGCTCGAGCCGATGTCCGCCTTCGAGCGCAAGGTCGTCCACGACGCCGTCGCGGCGAAGGGCCTCGTCAGCGAGTCCGAGGGCGAGGAACCGCGTCGCCGCGTCGTCGTCCTGCCCACGCCGACCGGAGATCCACAGAGCAGCGACGCGTGATCTGACCGGGCTCCGTCGGCCGATAGGGTGACGGGGTGTCGGATGATCTGCCTGAGGGCGGTGGTGTTCCACGTGGAACACCACCGCCCTCCGTCGTTCCCGGGGTCGTTGACGAGACCCTCCGCCCCGAGATCGAGCGCGTCTTCGGTGACCGCGTCGAGCGTGCAGCGGCCTACCGCGACCTGCTCGCCACGGCAGGCGTCGAACGCGGTCTCATCGGGCCGCGAGAGGTCCCCCGGCTGTGGGACCGGCACCTCCTGAACTGTGCCTACCTCGGTGACGTCGTCGAGGACGGAGCCTCCGTCCTCGACATCGGCTCCGGTGCCGGGCTCCCAGGGATCCCGTTGGCGCTTGCGAGGCCGGACGTCCAGGTACGACTCGTCGAGCCCCTCGAGCGGCGGTACACCTTCCTGCGCGAGGCCATCGCCGAGCTGGACCTGCGTGATCAGATCGCCGTGGCCCGCGGCCGTGCGGAGGACGTGCGCGGAGAGTTCTCGGCGTCCGTCGTGACGGCCCGGGCGGTCGCGCCGTTGGCGACGCTGTACGGCTGGGCCCTCCCGCTCGTCGTCACCGGTGGACACCTCGTCGCCATCAAGGGACGGAGCGCTGCTGACGAGATCGCGGCGGCAGCCGACGTGCTCCGGCAGATGGGCATCACCGCCGAACCGGAGGTGCTGCGGGTGGGTCCGGACGCGGAGAGCGGCACGACGGTGGTCCGGGTGGCTCGGGGCCACGGCCCTCTCCGCCAGACGACAACCGCAGCAGCAACGGCACCGAAGCGTCGCGGTCCTCGAGGGCAGCGACGGTGAACCACGGGAAGGATCAGCGCGTGAGTCAGCTCGGTTGGTTCGGGCGAACGGCGGCAGCGACAGCGCACGGCGGGCTCGGCTGGTTCCCTGCTCACGCGCTGGTCGATGTTCCACGTGAAACGCCGGTCGATGAGTCGTCAGCGGAGGTCGTCGAGAGTGCCCCCGTTTCACGTGAAACGGACGACCTGCTGGAATCGAGCCCCGAGGCGTCGGTTCCACGTGAAACATCTCTGTCCGTCGTGGCCGAACCGGTGACCGAGGCGGCCACCGGGACCGTGGTGGAGGCCGTCGTCGACGAGACGCTCGCCCCGGTCGTCGACCTCCACCCGACGGCAGCAGACGTTCCGGCCGCCTTCCCCGACGAGGTGACGGACGACGAGGTCCCGCTGCCCGCTGTTCCACGTGAAACGCCCGCGCCCCGGGCTCCGGAACGCTTCCCGCGACCGACCGAGACGCGCATCATGACGATCGCCAACCAGAAGGGTGGCGTCGGGAAGACGACGACGGCGGTCAACTTGGCCTCGGCGTTGTCTGCTGCCGGCCTCAAGGTGCTCGTCCTCGACCTGGACCCGCAGGGCAACGCGTCGACCGCTCTGGGCATCGACCACCACGCCGGTGTGCCCGGGATGTACGAGGTGCTCGTCGAGGGCAAGCCGTTGCAGGACGTCGTGCAGAAGTGCGACGAGGCGCCGGACCTCTGGTGCGCTCCCGCCACGGTCGACCTGGCCGGTGCCGAGATCGAGCTCGTCTCGATGGTGGCTCGCGAGTCTCGGCTGCAGCGTGCGGTGGCGAAGTACTTCAAGGGTCTGCAGCAGGCAGGTGAGCGTCGGGTCGACTACGTCCTCATCGACTGCCCCCCGAGCCTCGGGCTGCTGACCATCAACGCCTTCGTGGCCGCGCCTGAGGTGCTCATCCCCATCCAGTGCGAGTACTACGCGTTGGAGGGGTTGAGCCAGCTGCTGTCCAACATCGAGCTGATCCAGGAACACCTCAACCCGGACCTCGCCGTCACGACGATCCTGCTCACCATGTACGACGGTCGGACCCGCCTCGCCGCGCAGGTCGTGGAGGAGGTGCGTCACCACTTCGGGGAGCAGGTCCTGCGCTCGCTCGTGCCGCGGTCCGTGCGCATCTCGGAGGCGCCCAGCCACGGGCAGACGGTCATGGCGTACGACCCGCTCTCCTCGGGTGCCCTGGCCTACCTCGAGGCGGCGCGCGAAATGGCTCAGCGTGGCGTGCAGGAGACGCCCACCCCTGCGGGGGATGCTGGCGTGGGTTCGGCCCCGGCGGTGGCTGACCCGTGGGCACGGTGGACGGACGGACTGGTGACGCGGCGCGGGTTCGCGTCGAAGGAGGGTGGAGCGTGAGCGACAAGCGACGTGGTCTCGGGCGTGGTCTCGGGGCCCTGATCCCCAGCGGGGGCACGACGACCCAAGCCCGTCCGGGGACGGCAACGCCATCGCTGCCGCCGGCCATGCGCCCCGCAGGCCGACCGGTCGACGTCTTCTTCGACCAGCGGCCGACTCCCGCGCCGGAGCCCGCTGACGACACCCGCGACGAGGACACGTCGTTTCACGTGGAACGCGTGGGTGACCTCGCGGTCGTCACGACGGAGGACGCGCAGCAGACACCCGACGCGACCGAGGACGAGACCGTCCCCCCGGCCGACGCTGCGCAGGACGCGGCAGCGGCGGCGGAGCAGGACGGTCTGGTCGAGGTCCCGGGCGCCCGCTTCGCGGAGGTCCCGGTCGCGGCCATCACGCCGAACCCGCGTCAGCCCCGCACAGTCTTCGACGAGGACGACCTCGCCGAGCTCGTGCACTCGATCCGTGAGATCGGTGTCCTCCAGCCCATCGTCGTGCGTCCCGTTGCGGCGGCTGACGACGGCTCGCCCCGCTACGAACTCGTCATGGGTGAGCGGCGCTGGCGCGCGACGACGGAGGCCGGCTTCGACACGATCCCCGCGATCGTCCGCGACACCGCTGACGACGACCTGCTGCGGGACGCGCTGCTGGAGAACCTGCACCGCAGCCAGCTGAACCCGCTCGAGGAGGCGGCCGCCTACCAGCAGCTCCTCGAGGACTTCGGCTGCACGCACGAGGACCTGGCCTCGCGCATCGGCCGCTCGCGTCCGCAGATCAGCAACACGCTGCGGCTCATGAAGCTGCCGCCGCTGGTGCAGCGGCGGGTCGCCGCGGGCGTGATCAGCGCCGGGCACGCGCGCGCACTGCTGTCGCTCGAGGACGGCGCGGCGATGGAGCGGCTCGCGCAGCGCGTCGTCGCCGAGGGTCTGTCCGTCCGGGCGGTCGAGGAGATGATCGCCCTCGGTGACGCGGACACCGCCCCGCGCCGGCGCAACCCCTCTGAGCCGCAGCCGGAGCTCGACAACCGTGCGACGCTGCTCGCCGACCGCCTGGACACCCGCGTGAAGATCAGCATGGGCCGCACGCGGGGTCGTCTGACGGTGGACTTCGCGGGGGTCGAGGACCTCGACCGCATCCTCCGGCTGCTCGGCAGCCAGAACTGACGCGTCAGTGCGGGCGTGACGGCAGCGCGGACTCGACGATCCCCCGGTAGAGGGCGTCGAGTCCGTGCCCCGCGGCCTCTGCGGCCTGGGGCAGCAGTGACGTCTCCGTCATCCCCGGAGCGGCGTTCGCCTCGAGGAAGACCGGCTCGCCCGCGTCGGTGACGATGAGGTCGACGCGGGAGAGGTGCCGCAGACCCAGCGCCTCGTGCGCCGTGCGGGCGGCGTCGGCCACCCGCACGGCGACGTCCTCCGGCAGGCGGGCCGGGACGAAGAACTCCGTCGCCCCGGCCGTGTACCGGGCCGCGTAGTCGTACGAGCCGCCGTCCGCGACGATCTCCACCGCGGGCAGGACGAGCACCTGTCCGGCGGTCTCGACGACGGAGACGGCCACCTCCGTCCCCGGGACGTGCTCCTGCACGACGGCCGTGTCGCCGTAGGCGAAGGCGTCCACCACGGCGCGGGCGAGGTCGCGGACGTCGCCCACGACGGCCACGCCGAGGGCCGAGCCGCCCCGGCTGGGCTTCACGACGAGCGGGAACCCCGCCCAGTCCGCCGCCGCGGCCAGGACGGGTTGGGCGCCCAGGTCGCGGAAGGTGGCCTGCGGCAGCGCGATCGAGGCGGGCACCCGCAGGCCCGCCGCGGCGGCGACCGACTGGGCGATCGGCTTGTCCCACGCCAACCGGCACGCAGCCGCCCGCGACCCGACGAAGGGCAGCGACAGCAGCTCCAGGACGTCGCGCAGGGCGCCGTCCTCACCGATCGCGCCGTGCAGCACGGGCCAGACGACGTCGGGGCGGTCCGCGGCGAGCCGCGGCAGCAGCTGGGCGTCGGCGTCGAGCACCGTCACCTCGCACCCGGCCTCGCGCAGCGCCTCGGCGACGCGCCGTCCGGACCGCAGCGACACGTCCCGCTCGTGGGACAGGCCACCGGCCAGGACGGTCACGCGCGGATCGCGGACCCCTGCGTCGGCGCTCACGCGAGCTCCGGCCCGGGGTTGACCACGCCCTGGTCCCGGTGGGGGTGCCGGTCGCCGGGAGAGCCGAACAGCTGCTGGACCTCGAGCTCGTCGTGGACCACGCTCGCCAGCCGGCGCACGCCCTCGGCGATGCGCTCCGCAGTGGGGAAGCAGTACGACAGCCGGAGCGAGTGCCCGCCCGTGCCGTCGGCGTAGAACGCGCCACCGGGGACGTAGGCGACCCTGCCGGTCACCGCGCGCGGCAGCATGGCCTTGGCGTCCAGTCCGCCCGGCAGCGTCAGCCACACGTAGAACCCCCCTGCCGGGCGGGTCCACGTCGCCTGCGGCAGGTGGGCCTCCAGGGCCGCCAGCAGCGCGTCCCGTCGTTCGCGGTACAGCTCGCGGAACACCTTGACCTGGCCCTTCCAGTCGTAGGTCGCGAGGTACTCCGCGATCGCGAACTGCCCGAACGACGTCGGGCAGAGGATGGCGGACTCCGAGGCGAGGACGAGCTTCTCCCGGACGGCGTGCGGGGCCACGGCCCAGCCGACCCGGTACCCGGGGGCGAACGTCTTGGAGAAGCTGCCGAGGTGGACGACGTGCTCGGCGTCCATCGACCGCAGCGCAGGCAGCGGGTCCCCGTCGAAGCCGAGCAGCGCGTACGGGTCGTCCTCCAGGACGAGCAGGTCGTGGCGGCGGGCGATGTCGAGGACGGCGCGGCGTCGTTCCAGGGACAGCGTCACGCCGGCCGGGTTGTGGTGGTTGGGCACGGTGTAGAGGAACTTCACGCGCCGACCCTGGGACCGGAGCCGGACGAGGGCCTCCTCCAGCGCTGCGGGCTGCAGGCCGTCGTGGTCCAGGGGCACGTGCTCGACCTGGGCCTGGTAGCTGCGGAAGACGCCCAGCGCCCCGACGTAGCTGGGCGCCTCGGCCAGGACCACGTCCCCCGGGTCGAGGAAGATGCGCGACACGAGGTCGAGGGCCTGCTGCGACCCCGTGGTGACGACGACGTCGTCGGGGTGCGCGGCGATGCCCTGCGGGCGCATGACCTCGACGATCTGCTCGCGCAGCCGTTCCTCGCCCTGGCCGGAGCCGTACTGCAGCGCCTGGGCCCCCTTCTCGGCCACGATGCGCGCGCTGAGCTCGGCGATGGCGTCGAGCGGGAGGGCAGGCAGGTAGGGCATGCCCCCGGCGAGGGAGACGACCTCGGGCCGGTTCGCGACGGCGAAGAGGGCGCGGATCTCCGAGGCGGTCATCGACGCGGTGCGCTGGGCGTAGGTGCCCACCCAGCGGTCGAGGCGGCGTCCGCCCTGACCCGGGACGGAGGCGGAGGAGGCAGCAGCGGCGCCGGCCCGGGCCGCGGCGGACGCGACGGGCGCGTCACCGGGACTCGTGGACGACGGGTGCTGACTCATGGCGGCCTCCTCGGGCACGGGCCGATCCCCCGGTGGGATCGTCACTCCGGGTGCGGAGCTCACTCCGAGACTGCCACCTAGACTGGTGCCACCGCAGCGGCACGGAGTGAAGGCCCTGCACGGACGGGACGCCGGTGGCGTGCCGGGCACGAGACGGGAGGCCGCCCCGGTGGGACGACGCATGGCCCCGCTGACGCTCGACACCGTCGCCGACCTGCCCAAACCCTCCCGGCAGTGCGTGTTCTGGGAGCTCGACGAGACCGCCGCCACGCGCGCGGCCGAGGCGGGGTACCCGGACTTCGAGAAGGAGGCGTGGATCTCCACGGTCCTCCTGCAGTGGGGTGCCTGCGGGCGACTCGTCTACGTCGACGACCAGCCGGTGGGGTTCGTCATGTACGCGCCGCCGGTCTACGTGCCGCAGCAGAGCCGGTTCCCCACGTCCCCCGTGAGCGGTGACGCCGTCCTGCTGACGACGGGCTGGATCGAACCGGCCTACCGCGGCGAGGGACTGGCCCGGATGCTGCTGCAGGGCGCGGCCAAGGACCTCACCCAGCGCGGGGTGAAGGCCGTCGAGGCGTTCGGCGGCGGACCGGCTGCGGTGGGCGGGGACGGCAGCACCGAGAACGCCCACGACCACGGGGAGCCGTGCGTCCTGCCGGCGCACCTGCTGGAGTCCGTCGGCTTCACCGTCGTCCGGCCGCACCACCGGTTCCCCCGGCTGCGGCTGGAGCTCAAGACGGCCCTGTCCTGGCGCGAGGACGTGGAGGCCGCCCTCGAACGCATCCTCGGCACCGTCCGCGTCCCCACGCTCACCGGCGTGGCCCCCGCCTGACGTGCGAGAGGCCGGCACCCAGGCGGGTGCCGGCCTCTCGTCGTGCGGTGGGTCCGTCAGCCGACGAACTCCTCGAGCTCCTTGAGGAGGGCGGGCTTGGGGCGGGCCCCGATGATCGTCTTCACGACCTCACCGCCGGAGTACACGTTGAGCGTCGGGATCGACGTCACGCCGTACTTCGCGGCGATGCGGGGGTTCTCGTCGGTGTTGACCTTGACGACGGTGAGCTTCTCGCCGTGCTCGGCCGCGATCTCCTCGAGGATCGGGGCGACCTGGCGGCACGGGCCGCACCAGGGGGCCCAGAAGTCCACGAGGACCGGCTTGTCGGACTGCAGGACGTCGACGTCGAAGGTCGCGTCGGTGGTGGCGGCGGTGGCGCTCACGGGGTTCCTCTCGTTCTCGTGCGGGACGGGTCAGTGCTGGGGGCGCTCGACGGTCTCGGCCGTCGGGACGTCCGGGTCGGTCTCCTCGCGCGCGGGCTGCTCCTCGAGGCCGGCGTCGCCGCGGGCGGCGAGGAACTTCTCGGCGTCCAGGGCGGCGGAGCAACCCATGCCGGCCGCCGTGATGGCCTGCATGTACTCGTGGTCGACGACGTCGCCGGCGGCGAAGACGCCCGCGATGTTCGTCCGGGTGCTGCGGCCCTCCACGAGGACGAAGCCGTTCTCGTCCAGGTCGACCTGACCCTTGACGAGGTCGGTGCGCGGTTCGTGGCCGATCGCGATGAAGAGCGCGGTGGCGGCCATCTCGCGGGTCTCACCGGTCACGGTGTCGCGCAGCGTGAGGCCCTCGACCTTCGTGTCACCCGTGATGCCGACGACCTCGGAGTTCCAGGCGAAGGAGATCTTGGGGTTCTCCTCGGCGCGCTTGGCCATGATCCGGGAGGCGCGCAGCTCCTCACGACGGTGCACGATCGTCACCGAGCGGGCGAAGCGGGTGAGGAAGGTGGCCTCCTCGACGGCGGAGTCGCCCCCACCGACGACGACGATGTCCTGCTCGCGGAAGAAGAACCCGTCGCACGTGGCGCACCAGCTGACACCGCGGCCGGACAGGCGCTTCTCGTCGGGCAGGCCGAGCTCGCGGTAGGCCGACCCGAGGGCGAGGATCACGGCGTGGGCGCGGTACGTCTCGCCGCCGCCCGTGGTGACCTCCTTGACGTCCCCGTCGAGGCGGACGTCGACGACGTCGTCCGTGACGAGCTCGGCGCCGAAGCGCTCGGCCTGGGACCGCATGTTGTCCATGAGGTCCGGGCCCATGATCCCCTCGGGGAAACCGGGGAAGTTCTCGACCTCGGTCGTGTTCATGAGGGCGCCGCCGGCGGTGACGGAGCCCTCGAAGACCAGGGGCTTCAGCTCCGCGCGGGCCGCGTAGAGGGCGGCGGTGTACCCGGCCGGCCCCGAGCCCACGACGATGACGTTGCGGACGTCCTGCGGAGTGGCCCCGTTGCTGGACTCGCTCACCTGTGCGGACCTGCTTCCCTCGATCGGTGCCGGGCCCCGCGAGCCGGGATCCCGTGCTGTCTGCTCAACCGATCGTAGGGGTCCGCTGTTCCCCGCCCCGCGGTGCCGGGGGAGCCGCTCGGGGGCCCGTCAGGGCACGGGGACCGTGCTCAGCGCGGGCTCGCCGGGCGTGCAGTCGAGCGCTACGACGACCACCTCGGCGGCGTCGGCGGTCTTGTGCACGACGAACGCGGCGGGTCGGGACTGCCAGGAGGCGATCTCGACCGCGAGGACGGAGTCGGGGGCGACCCCGAGCTGCTTGGTGCAGGCCAGGGCGCGCTCGGCGGCCGGACGCTGGGACTCGTCGGTCGTGGCGAGCGGGGCTCCCGGCGACTCCGTCGACTGCGGCGCGTTGAGCATCGTGGGCTTGCGGCTCGTGGTGTCCGCGCCCGGGGTCGCGTCGTCGGCTGCGCCCTGCGGGGCGGAGGTGTCCTGCGCCTCCTGGCCCAGCACGTCCTCGCCGAGGTCGCGCACGGCCGCCGCGTCGGCGTAGTCGCGTCCGCTCAGCAGCACCTCCGCGGACTCCGGGACGGACTCCGGGGACGCGGACGCCGCAGCCACCGCGCCGGCACCGGCCGCTCCGCCGCTGGAGGCGGAGTCGGAGCCGGGGGTGCCCTGGAGGCCGACGAGCACGGCGCCGCCACCGACCACGGCGATCCCCGCCGCGGCGGCCAGGACGCGGGGCAGGCGGGTCCGCCAGGACGGGTGACGCCGCTCGGCGTGCTCGGTCAGGGACGTGACGGGGGTGGCGGGTCGCGCCGCGCGCAGCGCCTCGTCGAGGCGGGCGACGACGTCGTCCGGCATGGGCCCGACGTCGGCCGCCGAGCGCAGCAGGTCGCGCACGCGGCGCTCCTGCGCGTCGAGCTCCTCGCCGTCGAACTCACCACTCACCGTGGACACGCCTCCCAAGGGTGGATCCGGTCGTCGGTCCCTGAACGGGGACTCGGGGGGAACGGGGGGTGTGACGCGGGGTGCGGCTCACCGGTTCCCTCCGGGCTGCAGGATCTCGGCCAGCGCGAGCCGCCCCCGGGAGCAGCGGGACTTCACGGTCCCGACGGCCACGCCGAGCACCTGGGCCGCCTCGGCGACGGGCACGTCGTACATGTCGACGAGGACGAGGGCCGCGCGCTGCGCCTCGGGCAGGCGCGCGAGGGCGGCCGTGACGTCGAGCTGGGCCTCCACGTGGGGCGTGGCGTCCTCGACGACGGCGAGGGCCGCGCCGGTGCGCACACCGTCCTCCCCGGCCCCGACCTCCTCCTCCAGCGGACGGGTCGGGCGCACGGCCCGGCGCCGGGCCCGGTCCAGGCAGGCGTTCACGACGATGCGGTGCAGCCAGGTGGTGACGGCCGAGTCGCCGCGGAAGCGGTCGGCGGCGCGCAGGGCGGACACGAGGGCGTCCTGGACGGCGTCCGCGGCCTCCTCGCGGTCGCCCGTCGTGCGCAGGGCGACGGCCCACAGCCGGTCCCGGTGGCGGCGCACGACCTCGCCGAAGGC
Organism: Kineococcus endophyticus; assembly: GCF_040796495.1. Lineage (NCBI taxonomy): Bacteria > Bacillati > Actinomycetota > Actinomycetes > Kineosporiales > Kineosporiaceae > Kineococcus > Kineococcus endophyticus. The sequence goes on from NZ_JBFNQN010000012.1 coordinate 104,027, forward strand.
GTCCGGGTCGCCCGCGACGTGCGCGGCGACGAGCTCGGCGTCGGTCCGCGGGTCCTGGGCCCCCGCGGCCGTCACGAGGCGGGTGTGCCGGTGACGGCGATCTCGGCGACCGAGGCCCGGAACACCCCGTCCGTCGTCGGCAGCTGGGTGAACCACACGACCAGCCACCGGGTGCGGACCGGCTGCGCCGGGGTCAGCGTCTGCTGGCCGCCCGCGGGGGCCGTCGCCACGGGCTGGGACCCGTCCAGCGCGGGACCGGGCGCGGTGAGCAGCGACACCGACCCGCCCTCGCCGCCGTCGGTGAGGGCGACGGAGGACACCTGCACCTCGGCGCCGAGGTCGAGGAGCAGGCCCATGCCGTCCTTGAGCCCGCCGAAGGCCGCGGAGTTGTAGCGCTGGCTCTCCCACGCCGTCGACGGGTCGCCGTCGACGGCCCGGGCCGCCGTCTGCGAGTTCTCCCCACCGCCCTGCGGGTCGAGGGCGGAGACCGCCGCGACGGGCAGGAGGGCGGGCGCGGCGGCGGGGGCGCTGCTCGTGGGGCTCGTCGTGTCCGGTGCCTCCGACGAGGGGGCCGGGACGGCCGGTGCCGACGCCGCCGGGGCGGGGGTTTGCTCGCTCGTGCTGCGGGGGGCGCCGATCCCGCTGAGCTGCCACAGCGCGAGCACGAGGCCGGCGGCCACGACCGCGCCGAGGATCCCGAGGACCAGGCGCGAGTCGTCGCGGGGCGGGCGGGCTGTGGAGTGGGGGCGGGTGAAGGGCACCGGGGGCTCGGCCTCGGGGACGACCTCGTCGCGGTTCTTCAGCCGGCCGCGGACGGCGGCCGTCGCCGCCTCGCCCCGCATCCGGCGCAGCGTCTCGTCGAAGACGTCCATCGACCAGGGCGCGAGCTGCAGGGCGAGCTCGGCCGGGTCGCGCGGGCCGTCCTCGTGGGGGCCGAACGTCACGACGCACAAGGTGTCGAGGTCGTTCGGCACGTCCGGACGGATGTCCTTGGGCGGCAACGGCTTCCCGTCACCCGTGGGGGCTTCCGGCAGCGCCGCGCAGGGGGCGAGCCCCTCCAGGGACGGCCACCGGCCCACGAGCCCGGCGTACACGAGGGCCACCAGGCCGACGGCGTCGGCACGGTTGGCCAGCGCCGCCGCGCGCGCCGCGGACACGGCTGGCGGGTCGACCTCCAGGGCGGCCTCGACGCCCACCCCGCGCACGCGGACCACGCCCTCGGGGTCGAGCAGGACGTCGTCGGGCGTCAGGCGGGTGTGGTGCAGACCGCGGCGGGCGGCGGCGTCGAGGGCCGTCGCGACCTCGCCGACGAGGGCGCGGACCGCCGCCGGGCGCAGGGGCCCCGAGCGCAGCAGGTCCGTCATCGTCGAGCCCTCGACCGCCTCCTCGACCACGTAGACCGTGGCGGCGCCGGGGGTCGACGGGTCCTCGTCGGTGCCGGCGTCGAGGATGCGGGGCACGTGCGGGTCGTTGAGCATGGCGGCGCGACGGGCGGCGTCGAGGAACTCCTTGGCCCGCGGGTCCGTGGCCGGCAGCGTCCGCACGCGCACGGGCCGGTCCAGCGTCAGGTCGCGGCCGAGGTACTCGCTCGTGCCGAGGTCCGTCTGCACCGACAGCTCGCGGTCGAGGAGGTAGCGGTCGGCCACCCGCCCGGCGCCCGTGTCCCGGTCCGTGCTGCGGCCCGCCCCGTCCAGACCTACCCCCTGCGTCTCGTCCGCGTGCCTGCGTGCACGCGGTGACCGTGTCGTCGCTCCCATGCTAGGGCGCGCGCGGCCCATCCCGGTTCGGCGCGCGGCGGCTGCGGGCCACGCCCAGGATGGCCGCGTGAGCAGCTCCCTGGGACGTGGCCTGCGCGGTGGTCTGGCGGCCGGTGCCGTCGGGACCGCCGTCCTGAACGCCGTGACGTACGCCGACATGGCCTGGCGCGGCCGGGACGCGAGCACGATGCCCGCGGACGTCGTCGACGCGCTGGCCGAGCGGCTGGGCACCGAGGTCGGGGGGTCGCGCGGGGAACGCACCAACCGCCGGACGGCGCTCGCGGCCCTGACCGGCACCGCCGCCGGGCTGGGGGTGGGCGCACTCGTCGGGACGGCGCGCGCCGCCGGGCTGCGCTTGCCGCCCGTCGTCGGCGGTGTGGTCACTGGGGCGCTGGCCCTGGCCGCGACCGACGGACCCGCGCACGCGCTCGGCGTCACGGACGTGCGCGAGTGGACGGGGCAGGACTGGGTGGCCGACGCCGTGCCGCACCTCGCCTTCGGCCTCGCCGCCCACTCGACCCTCCGCCTGGTCGACCGGCGGCCAGAGGAGGGGTCCACTGCCGTCGTCGACCAGCCCACACGGGCGTCGGCGGGCCTGGTGGCGCGCAGCGCCCTGCTCGGAGTCGCCGCGGGGGGCCGCAGCTCCCTCGGCCTGGCGGGACCGGCGCTGACCGGCGGGAACACCGTCGCCAAGCTGGGCACCCTCGCCGCCGTCGGTGCCGAGGTCGTCGCGGACAAGAACCCGGCGACCCCGAGCCGGCTGACGGCCGCGGGGCTGCCCGCCCGCATCGCCTCGGGCGCCGGCGGAGCGCTCGCCCTCGCCAAGCGCGACCACCAGCGCGCGCTCGTCCCGGTCGTCGCGGGGGCCGTGGGCGCGCTGGCCGGCTCGCTCCTCGGGGCGGCGTGGCGTGCGGGGGCGGCGGAGGTCGTGCCGGACTGGCAGGCCGCGGTCGTCGAGGACGTCGCCAGCTTCACGCTGGCCGTGCTCGCCTCCCGCTAGGAGGGGCGGACCGCGCCGAACAGCCCGGGCATGGCCACACCGGCGACGCGCACGACGTCCCCGGTGTGCGGGGCGTGCAGGACCTTGCCGCCGCCCAGGTACAGCGCGACGTGGTGGATCGTCGACGGGTCCGAGCCGTTGGCGTAGAACACCAGGTCACCGGGCTGCAGCTGGTCCAGCGGCACCTTCGGCAGTCCCGCGTACTGCTGGCGGGACGTGCGCGGGATCGGCACGCCCGCCTGGGCGTAGGCCCACTGCGTCAGCCCGGAGCAGTCGAACGTCGTCGGCCCGGTCGCGCCCCAGACGTACGACATGCCCTCGCGGGTGTGCGCGGCGGCGATGGCACCCAGCGCGGCGGTCGAGGCGTTCGCCACGGCGTCGGCGACCCCCGCCGTGGAGTCGCCCGCGTCGGCGACCCCGGCGGCCGCGGCCTGCTGGGCCGCGGCGGCGAGGGCGGCCTGCCGGGCCTCTTCCTCCTCCTTCGCGACGGCGTCCCGCACCGCGGCGTCGGCCGCGTCGAGGAGCTGCTGCTGACGGGCCAGGGCCGTCGTGACCTCGGTCCTCGCCGCCTGCGCGGCCCGCTCGGCGGCGGTCTTGTCCCGCCGCACCTCCTGCAGGTGGGCCTCGGCCGCGGTCGCGTCGGTGCGGGCGGTGACGGCCCGGGTGAGGGTGGACTCGCCGTCGGCGACCACGGTCGCGGCGACGGCGGCGGACCGCGCGGCGCTCGCGGCCTGGTCCAGGTCACCGCTCGTCAGCAGGCCGAGGCCCGAGGACAGCCCGGCGGGCAGCGAGGGTCCGGCCATGTAGAGGGAGCGGACGCGGCGGGTCGCGGCGGTGGCGGCGGCGCTGCTCGTCCCCTGGGCGGCGTCGAGCGCGGCTTGGGCGCGGACCTCCTCGGAGATCGCGCGGGAGGTGTCGTCGACGGCGGTGTCGTAGGCCTCGGTCGCGATCGACTGCTGCAGCTGCAGGGCCTGCACGGACGTGCGCAGCGCGTCGGCCTGGGTCTGCAGCGTGCGGCTGCGGGGTTCGGCGTGCGCACCGGCCACGGGCGCCGCCAGCGAGAGCGCCAACGCACCCGCCGCCACGACCCGACCGAGGTTCTTCACCGTGGTGAGGTCGTCACCGCGTGTGAAGACCTTGACCGGACCGGGGACGCGATGACCCGGACGGCGCAGGCATCGGCCACCATCGAGGCGTGAGCGCAGCCCCCGACCAGACGGCCGTCCCGGACGAGTCCAAGGCCTCCCTCGCCCGGTCCAGCGCCCTCATGGCCAGCGGGACGCTGGTGTCGCGGGTCCTCGGGTTCGTCCGGGTGGCCCTGCTCGCCTCGGCCATCGGCGGCGCAGCGGCCGGGGTGGGCGGCCAGGTGTTCGACGTTGCGAACAAGGCGCCCAACAACTTCTACATCCTCGTCGCGGGGGGCGTCCTCAACGCCGTCCTCGTCCCGCAGATCGTGCGAGCGTTCAAGCTGCCGGACGGCGGCAAGGACTTCGTCGACCGGCTCATCACCCTCGCCCTGCTCGTCATGGCCGGCGCGACGGTGCTCATCACCCTGTGCGCGCCCCTGGTCGTCCGGTTGTACGCCGACAAGTGGAACGACGACTGGCTCGCGCTCGGCACCGCCATGGCCTTCTGGTGCCTGCCGCAGGTGTTCTTCTACGGGCTCTACACGGTGCTCGGGCAGGTGCTCAACGCGCGCGGCAGCTTCGGGCCCTTCATGTGGGCCCCGGTCGTCAACAACGTCGTGGCGATCGGCGGGACGGTCGCCTTCCTCGCGCTGTACCCGGGCGGTGAGGGGTACTCCGCCAGCGCCTGGACCCCCGAGATGATCGCGTTGCTGGCCGGCACGGCGACGGCTGGGGTGGCGCTGCAGGCGCTCGTGCTCCTGTGGCCGCTGCACCGGATCGGCTTCCGCTACCGACCGCGCCTCGGCTTCCGAGGCATCGGCTTGCGCAGCGCGGGCCGGGTGGCGGGTTGGACCTTCGCGGGGGTCGCAGTGGGGCAGGTGGCGTTCATCCCGACCTCGAAGGTCATGACATCCGCCGGTTACGCGCTCAACGAGGCAGGGGTCAACGGGGCGTCGGGCAACTCCTACAGCTACGCGTACCTGCTGTTCATGCTGCCCCACTCGCTGGTCGCGGTGTCCCTGGTGACCGCCCTCTTCACACGTCTGAGCCGGTCGGCCGTGGCGGGCGACGTCGCTGCCGTCCGGCGGGACTTCTCGACGGGCGCCCGGACCGTGGCGGCCGCCGGAGCGTTGGCCACCGCGGCTTTCGTCAGCCTGGGGCCGGCCGTCGGTGGCGCGATGTTCTCGGCACACCCGATCGGTGAGGTGCTCGTGGCCATGACGATCGGTCTCGTCCCGTTCAGCGTGACCTACCTCGTGCAGCGCGTGTTCTACGCCTACGAGGACGCTCGGACGCCGTTCGTGGTCCAGGTGGTGGTCGCCGTGGTCACCTCCATCGGCAACCTGGTCTGCTACTTCGTCCTCGAGCCCCGGTGGCAGGTCATCGGCATCGGGGCCTTCATGAGCCTGGCCAACGTCGTGGGCTGCGTCCTGGGACTCGTGCTGCTGCGGCGGCGGCTGCGGTCCCTCGACGGCGGAGGCATCGACGGCCATCTCCTGCTGCGGACGCTCGTGCGGCTGCTGATCATCTCGGCGGTCGCAGCGACCGTGGGCTGGGCCGTCTCGCTCGGTGGTGAGCGGCTGGGCGACGGTCGCGCCGCGGACCTCGCCGTCGTCCTCGTCGGCGGGGTCGTCGTCCTCGTCGTCTTCGCGGTCCTGTGCCGGCTCATGCGCGTGCGCGAGCTGGACGACCTGGTGAGCCCGCTACTGCGCCGGCTGCCCGGGCTCGGCCGGCGCTGACGCCCCCGGGGCCTTCGGAGCCTCCTCGGCCTCCTGGGCGGGGGGCTCCGCGGGGTGTTCGGCCTGGTCGACGCGACGGCGGCCCTTGCGGAAGGCCCGCACGACCCCGAGCACGAGCAGGCCCGCGGCCCCGCCGCCGACGACCCCGGAGATCCAGTTCTCCACGTCGGCGCGCACGTTGAGGCGGATGTCGACGGGGGACCCGATGGCGCTGCCGGCGGGGGTGCGCAGCTGCGCGTCGACGACGACGGACCCGTTCGCGAGCGCGCGCACGGGCACCGCCACGCGCTGCTGGCTGCGCGCCGCCACCGTCTGGCGGGGGACGGCGTCGAGCTGCACGCGCGGGGTCCGCGGCCGCAGGACGAGGTCGACGAGCACGGGGACGTCGAGCTCGTTGACGACGGTGATGGGCAGCTCGCTGCGCTCGGCGGCGAGGTTGCGGACGCTGCCCGTCGCGATGCTCACCCCCGCCGTCAGCAGCTGCACCGCCCGGCCGAGGGCGGCCCGGGCCTGCGGCAGCTCGTCGGTGTGCCCGCGCCAGGACGCCCCGAGCAGCGCCAGCGCCGCGCGCTGCTGGGACAGGAGGTCGGCGTCGGGGGTCGACGTCTGCAGGGCGCTGCGGAAGTCGTCGACGGCGACGAGCTGCCGCTCGACGTCCTCGACGTGACCCGTCGGCAGGGCGGCGCGGTTCGTCGCGGCGGCGACCTGGGGCTCGGAGCGCTCGCCGTCCGGCGCGGTCGCCTGGACCAGTTCGGTGAGCGTCTGCCACGCCGCCCAGCCCGAGGACTCCAGGTCGGTGACGAGTCCGCTGAGCGTGGACGCGACCGGGGCGAAGCTGCGGGGCGCGACGAGCAGCTGACCGCGCGGGTCGTTGGGCCGCTGCAGCGTCGTCGTGGCGGCTTCGGCGACGAGCCGCTGCCGCACGAGGACGGCCTGGTCGGGGTCGGCGGCGTCGGCCAGGACCGAGGACATCGTCCGGTCGGCCACCAGTGCGGCGACCGAGCGCGCGCCGGAGAGCTCGACGGTGGCGCGGCCGACGGGGGTGAACGTGAGGTCCGGGTCGGGCACGAGGCAGCGGTCGTCCAGGACGACGGTCGAGGCCCGGCCCTCGACGCAGAAGCCGAGCAGGTCCTCGTCGGCGGCCTGGTCGGCCGGCCAGGCGACGTCGGTGCGCACGGACGCACCGGTGAGGCCGTCGAAGGCTCCGGCGGCGGCCGTCGTGGCCCGCTGCAGCAGCTCGGCGCCCGAGGCCGCGCGCGACAGCGCCTCGAGGTCGGGGTCGCCGAACGGCAGCCCCACGACGTCGCGCCCCGCGCTGGCGGCGGCGAGGCGCCCCAGCCACTGCGAGAGCCGCTCGGCCTGCTCGGCCGAGGGCTGGGCGCTGCTGGAGGCCGTCGGGTCGGGCGTCGCCCCGGCGGTCGGGGTGTCGGCGGCGGCTCCCGTCGCGGCGCGCACGGAGGCGACGGTCGCGGTGAGGGCGGGGTCGACGGCCCACGCGACGCGGGCGTCGGCGCTGCCGTCCACGAGGGGACCGAGCCGTTCCTGCACGGCGGCGTCCAGCCCTGAGGCGGTCGCGTCCCGCCCGGCGACGAGCGGCAGCAGCAGCGTCAGGGGCGTGGGGGTGACCGGCGGCGGCGCCGAGACGAGGAACGTCCGCGCGACGCCGAGGCGGCCGGAGTCGTCGGAGACCTCCACGGCCGCCAGGTGCGCGCCGACGCCCGCCCCCAGGGAGGCCGCCGGCAGGGAGATGACGACTTCGGCCGACGCGCCCGGGTCCAGCGTCCCGGACCCCACGACGACGTCGTCCGAGCTCGCCGAGGAGCGGGTGATGGACGCGCGCTCGGACGCCCGGGCCCACGTGTCGAGGCCGGAGCGGGCGACGACGGGGGACCGCTGGGCGACGAGCCGGGCGGTCAGCGACGTCACCGGGTCCGACCCGCGGTGCTCGATGCGGGCGCGGACGACGACCGTCGCGCGCGCCGGGTCCGTCGCCGAGTAGGCCGAGGGGGTGAGGTCGAGCAGGACCACCCGCAGCGGGAGCCCGGTCGAGGTCGTGCTGCTGGCGGTCGTGGTGGCGCTCGCCGTCGGGCGCGTCGTCGAGGCGTGCGCCGGGCCCACCGCGGCCGTCAGCGCACCACCAGCGGCAAGCCCCGACAGGAGCCCGCGCCGCGAGACGCGTGCGGTCACGCCAGTTCGCCCAGCCGCAGGGTCGCCGCCGTCGCCGCGCGGCGCTCGTTGGGGAAGGCGAGCCGCTCGTCGAGGTCGGGGAAGGGGATCCACTCGACGTCGATCGCCTCGGCGTCCGGGTCGTTCTCCACGGTCAGCGTCCCGCCGACCGCGCGGAGCAGGAAGAGGTGGACGACCTTGTGGATGCGGCGGCCGTCGGCGGAGAACCAGTAGTCGATGCTGCCGAGCGTCTCCACGACCTCGCCGCGGATGCCCGTCTCCTCCTCGATCTCCCGCACCGCAGCCTCTTCGAGCGTCTCCTCGCCCTCGAGGTGGCCCTTGGGAAGACACCACTCGGCGCGGCCGGCGCGGTTGAGGCGGCAGATGACGGCGGCGCGCGGGACCCCGGTCGAGAGGTCGACGACGAGCCCACCGGAGGAGGTCTCCTGCACGGTGGGCAGCCGCCGACGCGGCTCCCGGGCAGGCTTGACCATCGGCTCACTGTAGCCAGCGCAGCTGTCGACTCATGGCAGGCTTGGACCCCGTGCTGCACGAGGAGTCCCCCACCCCCCGGACCGACGGTCGGGTCGCCGTCACGGAGTCGGACCTGGAGTCGGTCCTGGAGTCGGCCAAGGACGAGGCGAAGGGCCGCGCGGTCGCCGCGCTGGAGCCCGTGATGGCGCTGCTGGTCGACCTCGGCCGCGTCTTCGAGGGCGCCGGCTTCGCGCTGTCCCTCGTCGGTGGGCCCGTGCGCGACGCCCTCCTCGGCCGCCGCTCGACCGACCTCGACTTCACGACGGACGCCCGTCCCGACGACACCGCCCGGCTGCTCGGGGCCTGGGGCGACGCCTCCTGGGACATCGGCAAGGAGTTCGGGACCATCGGGGCGCGCAAGCGCGACCTCGTCGTCGAGGTCACGACGTACCGGTCCGAGAGCTACGACCCGTCCTCGCGCAAGCCCGAGGTGGCCTACGGCGACGACCTCGTCAGCGACCTCTCGCGGCGCGACTTCACCGTCAACGCGATGGCGCTGCAGCTGCCGTCGATGGACTTCGTCGACCCGCACGACGGCCTCACCGACCTCGCCGCGGGCGTCCTGCGCACCCCGGGGACGCCGGAGCAGTCGTTCTCCGACGACCCGCTGCGGATGATGCGCGCGGCCCGGTTCGCCGCCCAGCTGCGGCTGCGGGTGGCCCCGGAGGTGACGGCCGCGATGACCGCGATGGCCGACCGCATCACCATCGTCTCGGCCGAGCGGGTCCGCGTGGAGCTGGAGAAGACGCTCCTCGCGGCCGACCCCGTCGCGGGGCTGCGGCTGCTCGTCGACACCGGCCTGGCCGCGCACGTCCTGCCCGAGCTGCCGGCGCTGCAGCTGGAGATCGACGAGCACCACCGCCACAAGGACGTCTACGAGCACTCCCTCACCGTCCTGGAGCAGGCGATCGACCTGGAGGGGGACCCCGTCCCGGGGCCGGACCTGCTGCTGCGCATGGCCGCCCTGCTCCACGACGTCGGCAAGCCCCGCACCCGCCGCTTCGAGGAGGGCGGGGGCGTGAGCTTCCACCACCACGAGGTCGTCGGCGCGAAGATGGTGGCGAAGCGGCTGAAGGCGCTGCGCTTCGACAACGACACGATCAAGGCCGTCGCGCGGCTCACCGAGCTGCACCTGCGCTTCCACGGCTACGGCGACGGGGAGTGGACGGACTCCGCCGTCCGCCGCTACGTCACCGACGCCGGGCCGCTGCTCGAGCGCCTGCACCGGCTGACCCGCAGCGACTGCACGACGCGCAACGCCCGCAAGGCCAAGCGCCTGTCGGACGCCTACGACGACCTCGAGGCCCGCATCGCCCGGCTGCGGGAGCAGGAGGAGCTGGACTCGATCCGCCCCGACCTCGACGGGAACGCGATCATGCAGCTGCTGGGGATCGGCCCCTCCCGCGTCGTCGGCCGCGCCTACCAGCACCTGCTGGGGCTGCGGATGGACCGCGGGCCGCTGGGCGCGGAGGAGGCCGAGCGCGAGCTGCGCGCGTGGTGGGCCGAGCAGCCGGAGTCCCGCGAGGCCTGACACCCCCTCACCCCGCGTCACCGGCCCGTGCTGGTCTCGCGTGGAAAACACTCTTTCCGCCCCTCCGGACCGGTCCAGAGGGGCGGAAAGAGTGTTTTCCACGCGGGTCTCAGCCGGCCGGGACCGTGAGGACGAGGAGTGCGCCACCGGGCAGCCCGGGCGGCAGGTCGGCCTCCGCGGGATCCGCGCACCGCAGCTCCCCACCCGCGGCGCGGGCCAGACCGCGGGAGATCGACAGGCCGAGCCCCGCGCCGCCGTCGCCCGCCCGGGCCGGGTCGAGGCGGACGAGGCGGTCGAAGACGCGTTCGCGGTCGGCCGGGGCGATGCCGGGGCCGCCGTCGGCGACGACGACGCGGCCCTGGCCGGCGAGATGGTCCACGGTGACGACGACGGGTCCGGCGGGGGCGGCGCGGCGGGCGTTGGACAGCAGGTTCACGAGGATGCGACGCACGTGGTCGGGGTCGGCGACCACGTCGACGGCGGCCGTCCGCAGTGTCACGCCCTGCCCCAGGGACCCGGATTCGTCGACGGCGGCTCGGACCAGCGAGGCGAGGTCGGCGTGCACGGCGCGCGGCTGCAGCTCCTCCAGCCGCGACGCCGACAGCAGGTCGGTGACGAGCTGCGCCGCGCGCCGCGCCTCCCGCACGATGCGGACGGCGGCCTCCTCGCGCTCGCGCCGGTGGGGCCCGTCGCCGGTGTCGAGCAGCAGCCGCTCGGCCGCCGTGATGACCGCTGCGAGCGGGGTGCGCAGGTCGTGGGCGACGTCGGACAGGAAGCGCTGCAGGCGGTCCCGCGACCGGGTGGCCCGCTGCTCGGCCCCCTCGAGGGAGTCGAGCATGTCGTCGAAGGCGGCCGCGGTGCGGCCGAGCTCGGTGTCCGGGCGGTCCGGGTCCAGGCGGCGGCCGCGATCGCCCCGGGCGATCGAGCGGGCCGTGGACGTCATGGTGTCCAGGGGGGCGAGGGCGCGTCCGAGCAGCAGCCACAGCGCGACGACGGCGAGGGCCAGCCCCGCCAGCGCCCCCAGCAGCATCGACCGGCGGAACTGCGCGAGGGCGTCCTCGACCGGCCGCAGCGAGGTCGTGAGCACGAGGACCCGGTCGTCACCCAGCGACCGGCTGGTCCGGAGCAGCTCACCGTCCTGGACGACGGCCGCCTTCGGGCCTGCCGCCGGACCCCCGGCGGGCCCGGGGGGTCCGGGACCGTCCGCGGGACCCGGGGTGCCGACGACGGTCCCGTCGTCGGTGTCCAGCCGGGCGACGGCCCCCGCCGTGGCGAGCCGGTTGACGAGCGTCTGGTCGTCGACGGTGCCGTCGAGCTGCACCCCGAGCTCGGCCAGCCCGGCGAGCCGCGACCGCGCGTCGTCGCGCAGGCGCGACCCGAGGTCGGCGTCGACGAACACCCCGACCACGAGCAGCAGCGCCGCGAGGACGGCCGTCGCGACGGCGACCACGCGGCGGCGCAGTGAGACCGTGCGCACGGCTCAGCCGTCCTCGTCGGTGGACGCCGTGGGCGCGCGCAGGACGTACCCCAGCCCGCGGACGGTGTGCACGAGCCGCGGCCCGTGCTCCTCCAGCTTGCGCCGCAGGGCGCTGACGTGGACCTCGACGAGGTTCTGGTCGTAGTGCTCGTAGCCCCAGACCTGGGTGAGCAGCTGCAGCTTGGACAGGGTCCGCCCGCGGTAGCGGACGAGCTGGGCCAGCAGCCGGAACTCCGTCGCCGTGAGGTCCAGCGGGGAGCCGCCGCGCAGGGCCACGGAGGCGGACTCGTCGACGACGAGGTCGTCCACCTCGACGACCTGGGGCGTGCGGCCGGACCGGCGCAGCACCGCCCGCAGGCGCACGAGCAGCTCCTCGACAGCGAAGGGCTTGACCACGTAGTCGTCGGCGCCGGCCGCGAAGCCGGAGAGCCGGTCGTCGATGTCGTCCCGCGCCGTCACGAAGACGACGGGCACGTCCCGGGGCACGCACACGCGCCGGGCGAGGGACATGCCGTCCTCGCCGGGGAGCATGACGTCCAGCACGGCGATGTCGGGGCGGAACTGCTCGACGACCTCGTCGAGGCCCCGGCCGTCCGGGCGGGCGCGGACGACCATCCCGGTGTCGGTGAGCGCCTCGGTGACGGACTCGGCGATGAGCGGGTCGTCCTCGACGAGGAGGACCCGGACGGCTGCGGTGGGCACCGGAAGAACATCGCAGAGCCGCAGGGGTGGCACCAACGCGCAGCCTGAAGGGGACCTGAAGGACTGCGGCGGAACGCACCCGCTTCAGGTCCGCTTCAGTTCCGGCCGGTGGTCTTGACCTCACCGCGGACCACGAGGTCCCGGTGAGCAAGTCACCGAGCAGTCACGAAGACCGACCTGTGGAGGAACACCGTGACGACCACCCGTCCCACCGACCCGACCGACCGCGCCGCGCACGGCACCGCTCGCCGCAGCGCCCGCATCCGCCGGTTCGTCCTCGGCGCCGTCGTGGCGACGGCCGCCGGTGGGCTCGCCACCACGGCCGCCTTCGCGGCCACCACCGCGCCCGGCACCCCCAGCGGGACCGCGACCAGCCCGTCCGCCTCCGCGCCCGCCGCCCCCGGTGACGGCACGGCACCTGCCCCCGGGACCGACGCGCCCGGGCCCCCCGCCCCCGGTGCTCCCGGTGGACCGGGTGCCGGTGACCGCGTCGGCCCGCCCGCCGGCGGGACCGTGACCGCCCTGGACGGCGACACCCTGACCCTCATCGCCCCGCGCGGCGAGACCACGACCGTGACCCTCAACGACGACACCGTCGTCGTGCTCGACAAGGGCCCCGGCCAGGGCGAGCAGACCGCCGACCGCAGCGCCATCAGCGTCGGCCAGCGCGTCCACGCCGAGCTGACCTCCTCGTCGACGTCCGACAGCCGGACGGCCGCCCGTGTCGTGGTGGAGCCGCTGCGCGCCGACGGGAACGTCACCGCCGTCGACGGCAGCTCGCTGACCATCGCCGGCCCCGACGGCGCGACGACCGTCGTGGACGTGGCTGGCGCGACCGTCCTGCGCGACGGCCAGTCCGCCGAGGCCTCCTCCATCGCGGTCGGCGAGCACGTGCACGCCGAGGCCGCCGCTGGGACGGAGGTCGGGGACGGCGGGTCCTTCACCGCCACCCGGGTCGAGGTGGGCACCCCTACCCCGCCCGCCCCGCCGGCCGGTGGCCCCACGCCGCCCGCCCCGGGCCAGGGGGCTCCGACCCCGCCCGCGCCGCCCGCCGGTGCGCCGACGCCGCCCGCTCCGGGTGAGGGTGCTCCGACCCCGCCGGCGCCGGGTGAGGGTGCGCCGACGCCGCCCGAGGGTGCGCCCGCGCCCGGCGACGGCAGCGCCCCGGCCCCCGGCCAGGGTGCTCCGACCCCGCCCGCCGGCAGCGCATCGCCGACCACGGGCGGCAGCGCGCCGACCAGCGGCAGCTGACCCGAGCCGCGGTGGGCCAGGCCGTTCCCCCGCGGGACCGTCCCGCCGCGAACGCACAGCACCCCCGGACCCAGGGTCCGGGGGTGTTGTCGTGTCTCCGGGGTCGCTCAGCCCTGGTTCTGGCGGGCCAGCTCGGTGAGCACGCTGCGCTCGAGGGCCTCCGCGGCCCCCTCCTCGAGCTCGACGAAGCGCACCACGGCCTCGCCGGACTCCTCGTCGACGCGCAGGACCTCGCCGCGAGCGTGGACCTCCCGGCCGTCGGCCAGCTCGAGGGCGACCTCGACGTCGGCACCACCGGGGACGTCGGCAGCGCCTTCGATGCGCATGCCGGTGCGGGAGTAGTCGACGGTGCGGACGTCCGCGACGCCCTCGGTCGTCGTGAGGTGGGCCGGCAGCGACGCGGGGGCGCGGACGGCGCCGCGGCGGGTCTCCGACGCGAGCAGCATGACCCCCGTCAGCGCGAGCTCGTCGTCGCGGTGGGCCTGGGCGATCGCCTGGAAGACGGCGTGCGGGGTGACGGCGGACCCGTCGCCGGGGTCGGTGCTGACCCAGACGCGCTGGCCGTCGAGCTCCTCGACGGTGGCGCGAGTCGTGGCGACGTGGCTGGTGACGACGAGGCCGGCGACCCCGGCCGTCCACGAGCGGACGGTCCCCGTGTGCCACACGCCCGCGCCGGCGGCGGTCGTCGGCATGAGCGTGACCGTCGTGTCGACCGCGGGTCCTTCGGTCATGATCGTGCCGCCCTGCACCGCGTCCATCGCTCTCCCCCTGGCTGTCCCACCGATCATGTGATCGACTGAACACGCTACGTGACTACGGGGCCCCGTTCCACCTGAACGACGGAGCTCGTCACCCCTCAAGTCGCTACCCGCTGTCACATTCGTCACTCCCTGCGCAGTGGCCCCACGTCCGGGACCGGACCCGGGTTCTCCTCCCAGGCCGAGCGGAGCAGTTCCTCCAGGTGGTCGCGCGTGACGGTCCGCAGGTCCACCGCGGTGATGCCGTCGGGACCCTCGCCGGTGTGCAGTTCGGCGTGGTCACCCGCCACGCGAGCGAGCCAGGCACCACCCATCCGGCGGAACCCGGTGCGACCCTCGTCCACCAGCTCGACGACGTCCGGCAGCGAGAGCGCGAGAGCCCGCAGGTCCAGGACGGTCGTCCCCGTGGAGGGGCCTTCGAGGAGCAGCTCGTAGCCGGCGGGCGTCGCCAGCCGCACCGTCCACTGCCCGCCGTCCTGCTGGTGCGGTGTCTCGCGGACGTACAGCCCGCCGCCCCGGACCGCCGCGAGCACCTCGGCGACGTCGTCGACCTGCAGCTGCCACGACAGACCGGCCGGCGGCACGGTCACCTCCGCGGGAGTCCGGCGCAGCCCGAACAGCACCCCGCCGGACTCGAGCGCCACGAAGTCGTCGTCGCGGTGTTGCACGTGGAACATCAACGCCTCGTAGAAGGTGGTCTCGGCGTCGAGGTCGTGGACGGGCAGGACCGGCAGGGCGCGCAGGAACTCCATGGGGGTTAGCGTCCTCCTCGTGCCGACGATCGCCGCCCTTCTCCCCGGACGGCGCGTGGCGGTGCCCGACGCGGACCCCGTCCTGCGCGCCTACCTCAACGAACAGCTCGCCGCGGCGACGGCCCTCAGTGAGCAGTTGCGGCGCGCCGCTGCCCTCGACGTCCTCACCGCCGAGCGGACGACACTGCTGCGCGTGCGCCGCGAGGTGGCGGCCGACCGTGCCGCGCTCCGGACGGCCATGCGCCGGCTCGGTGCGAGCACCGACTGGGCCGTCGTCGGCGTCGGCTGGCTCTCCGCGCACGCCGGACGCATCACCCCGCTGCTGCACCGGCTACCCGTGCTGGAACGGGTCGCGGGCGTGCTCCCGACGACGCACCCGACCCGCGCCGCCGTGGTGGAGGGCCTGCTCGCGCTGGAGGACGTCCTCGGCGGTCTGCACCGACGTGCGGTGGCCGCGCGGTTGCTCGGCGACCTCGTCGCGGCGCAGGGGGTGCGGGGCGAGGGCACCGCGAGCGTGCGCGGGCTGGCCGACCGCGCCCGTCGTCAGCAGGAGGAGGTCGAGGGAGCGCACCGCCGGTGCGCGGCGCCGCTGCTGAGGCGGTCTGCGGACTGAGTCCCCGGTCCTCGCGCCAGGGGTAGGTTGCCGCCGAACCGACGGCGATCCTCAGGAGGCACCAGCATGCGTTCCACCCGTTCCCGGGTCCGCGTCACCCTCGGGGCCGTGGCCACCGCGGTCGCGACCTCAGCCCTCGTGCTGAGCTCCGCGGGCAGCGCCCAGGCGAGCTACTGGCAGCACACTCCCGACAAGTTCGTCCGCAAGGCCGACTGCGTCGAGCGACGCGACGCGGTGAAGGCGTACCACGCCCGCTACCACCCCGAGAACTACGTGGCCATGTGCTACCAGACCCGCACGACGACGTGGGACGGCCGTTCCGGGCTCTTCTACACGTACGACATCTGGCACCCCTGACGGACGTCCTCAGGGCCGGGTGCCGGTGTCGTCCTCGACCACGTCATCCGGCCCGCGGGACCGGTCCGCTCGACGCCGTCTGCAGCCCGCGGACCTGCCAGGCGGCCACCGAGGCGCAGACCAGCACGCACGCTGCTCGCTGAGCGACGGGAACCGTCCCGCCGAAGAAGACGGGCCACAGAGTGAACCCGCCGAAGGTCACGGCAGCGGTCGTCAGGGCCGTCGCTGCGGTGACCCACCAGGCCCCACCCGTTCCGAGGCGCTGCGCCGCCTGGTGCGCCACGGCGGAGAGCGTGCCGCAGAGGGCGCCGACGACCGACCCGCCGAGGGCTCCGAGCACGACGAAGGCCACGGCGATGGTGCGCGCGTCCTCGCCCTCGAGCGTCCAGGCGCCCCACAGCCCCGTGGTCACCGCGCCCACGAGGGCTCCGGTGACGACGCCCCGCCGGATCGAACGGTCGAACTCGTCTCCGCGCTCCACCCGACGAGCGTGGCGGGCAGCGGCCCGCGACGGCAAGGGCCTCGGCGAACCGGAACCCGGTCAGGAACGGAGAAGCGTCCCGCCTCCGGCCGGGCCTAGCGTGCGAGGGACATGACCGGCGGACGACAGGAGCCACCACCATGACGTCGAGGACGAGCGCGGGCGACGGCCTGTCCCCGCAGGAACGTGACGCCGCCAAGGAGCGCGCGGCCGAGCAGAAGACGCAGGCCAGGCGGGCCAAGGCGGCGGACCGGGCCGCCGCCGACGCCGCGGACGTCCTGGCGAAGATCGCGGCGATGCCGGACGGCGACCGCGCCCTCGCCGAACGCCTGCACCGCACCGTGGCCGAGGTCGCCCCGGACCTGGCGCCGAAGGTGTACTACGGCCAGCCCGGCTGGGCGCGCGGCGGGAAGGTCGTCTGCTTCTTCCGCAGCGGGCAGGGCGACAAGCTGCGCTACTCCACCGTCGGCCTCAGCCCCGAGGCCGCGCTGGACGACCCGTCGGGGCTGTGGCCGACGTCCTACGCGCTCACCGCGGAGCCGACCGAGGAGGCCTGGGCGCAGATCGCCGCACTCGTCGCCCGGGCCTGAAACCGGTCAGGAACGGCTGTCCCGCGTCGCCTTGTCGTTGGCCTTCCGGACCGCCTCGACGAGCTCGGCCTTGGTCATCCTCGACCGGCCCGTCACGTCGAGCTCGCGGGCGATCTGGAGCAGGTGCTCCTTCGTCGCGTGCTCGTCGACGCCGCCCGAGGAGCGGCGGTCGGTGTCGACGCCGCCCTCGGACTGCGGGTCGGACGGCCCCTTGTGCCCGTCCTCCTTGGGCTGCCAGTGGTCGCCGACCTTCTCGTGCGTGTGCTTGACGGCGCCCCACGCGACGCGGTTGGCGCGCGCGTCGTCGTGGTAGCTCGCCGCGGCCGAGTCGTGGGCCTTGGCAAAGGTCGCCTGCGCCTTCTCGTCCGACCGCTGCAACGTGCTGGGCAGCTCCTTCTCCAGGGGCTTGCCCGTCTTGGAGGTCTTCGGCACCGCGCGCTCCTCACGTCCCGTTCCGGTGCCGCCGACGCTAGGCCCGGTCGGCCGTGACCACATCCCGGGACGTCGGCTGCGCTCCGGCGGGGGTGGTGGCCTTCCGCGGCCGCAGCGAGCGCCAGACGACGAGCGCCGCGGCCGCCGTCAGGACCGCCCCGGCCGCGGCCGTCGCGTCCAGACCGTGGGTGAAGGCCTCGCGCGCCGAGGTGAGCAGCGCCTCGCCCCCGGGCACCGTCGAGGACACCTCGACCGCCGCGCCGAGCGTCTCGCGGGCGGCCTCGGCCCCCGCGGGCACGTCGACCTGGTGGCGGTAGACGGCGTTGAGGACGCTGCCGAGCACGGTGGTCCCGAGCACGGCACCGACCTCGTACGCCGTCTCGGAGATGGCCGAGGCCGCCCCCGTCCGGTGCGCCGGGGCGGCGGACAGGATCGCGTCGTTCGTCAGCGTCTCGGCCAGACCCGCGCCCGCGCACAGCACGGCGAAGGCGACGGCGAGCTGAACGGCCTGGGTCGTCCCGCTGCCGGAGCCGAGCAGTGCCATGACGGTGTACCCGGCGGTTCCCAGCAGCAGACCGGCCGCGATCAGCAGGTCCAGGCGCAGCCGCCGGGCCAGCCGGGCGGCGATCAGCCCGGACGCGAACGTCACGACCGCACCCGGCAGCAGCAGCAGACCCGCGTCCAGCGGCCGCAGGCCCAGCACGAGCTGCAGGTACTGCGAGACGGCGAAGAGCATCCCGGTCATCCCGCAGATGCTCATGAGGTTGGCGAGCACCGAGGAGCGGAAGACGGGCAGGCGGAACAGGTCCACGTCGAGCAGCGGCTCGGACAGGTGGAGCTGGCGGCGCACGAACAGGACGCCCAGGCCGATCCCGGCGAGGAACGTCACGACGGGCACGGCGGCCAGGCCGTGCTCGGCCAGCGTCTTGACGCCGTAGACGAGGGACGTCAGCGCCAGCACGGACACGACGACGCTGAGCACGTCCAGGCGGCCGTGCGCCCCGCCCCCGCGGTGCTCGCGCACGACGAGCGGCGCGAGGACGAGCAGCAGCACCATGAACGGCACGTTGAGCAGGAAGACCGAACCCCACCAGAAGTGCTCGAGCAGCCAGCCGCCGACGATCGGGCCGAGCGCGCCCCCGGCGGCGAACCCGCCGGCCCAGACGGCGAAGGCCGTCCGTCGCTGCTCGCGGTCGGTGAACGTGCTGCGCAGCAACGACAGCGTCGACGGCATGAGGGTGGCACCGAAGACCCCCAGGGCGACACGCGCGGCGATGAGCGCCGTCGCGGAGTCGGCGAAGGCGGCGAACAGCGACACCAGGCCGAACCCGGCGGAGCCGATGAGCAGGAGCTTGCGGGCGCCGTGGCGGTCGCCGAGCGTGCCCATCGTGACGAGCAGGCCGGCGATCGCCAGGGAGTACCCGTCGACGATCCAGAGCAGTTGGGTGCCGGTGGGCGAGACGGCCTCGCTGATCGCGGGCAGCGCGAAGCTGAGGACCGTCATGTCGATCGAGATGATCAGCACCGGCAGGACGAGCACCGCCAGGGCAGCCCACTGGCGGCTGCTCGGGCGGGCGGGGCGGGGGGAGACCGGCTGGGCGGTCGTGGTGTTCACGGTTCCTCGGTTCGTCGAGTTGGCGTCGGAGCCACTGTACCGTCCGGACGGTACAGTCTGCGAGTCGATAAACTCGGCCGGTGCCCAGGGACCCCCTCGCGACCCGCGACCGCCTCGTCGACGCCTTCGCGAGCATCGTCGTCAGCACCGGCGCACGGTCGGCGACGCTCGAGGCCGTGGCTGCCCGGGCGGGCGTCTCCAAGGGCGGGCTGCTCTACCACTTCGCCTCCAAGGACGCCCTCGTCGACGGCCTCATCACGCGCTTCGAGCGCTTCGCCCGCGAGGACCTCGAGCAGATGCGGGTCGCCCCGGAGGGCCCGGCGGAGTACTACGTGCGCACGTCGGCGACGGAGGCCGTCTCCCTGGCGGGAGGCAGCGACCCGGACCCGCTGAGCACCGCGCTCGTCGCGATGCTGCGGCTGGCCCAGGAGGGCGACTCCCGGGCCAGCGAGGTCTTCACGGCCGTCAACGACGGCTGGCGCGAGCTCATCGAGGACCAGCTCGGCGGCGACCGCGGTCTGGCCCGGATGGTGCAGCTCATCGGTGACGGCCTGTGGGGTTCGGCGTCCATGGGCATCCCCGTCACCGACCTGGAGGAGATCCTCGAGCAGGTGCGGCACCTCGTCGCGTCGAGCCGCCACGCCGCACCGACCGCCTGAGCCACCCGATCGGGCGCTCGTCCGGGCGTCCGTCACCGCCGATCACCCCGGGAGTGGTTCGGCGGGCGGCGAGGGGACGAGGTGGGGCCGGTGCAGCTCGACGCGCAGGAGGCTGCGACGGCGCGGTTCCTGGACGGCTTCCCCGACCCGACGTGGTCGGTGGACCCGACCGGCCGCCTCTGCGCCTGGAACCGCGCCGCCGAGTCCGTCCTCGGGCTGCCCGCCTCGGCCGCCCTGGGCCGGTACCCGCAGGAGGTGCTCGGCACGGTCCCGCAGGAGACCGGCCCCGTCGACCTGCGCGACGCCGACGGCCGCCCCGTCGGCGGCTCCGCCGTCCTGTGGTCCGACGGCGACCTGCGGCACACGTCGGTGCGCGTCTGCCGCGGTGACGTCGGCGTCGTGAGCCGCCGCCTGCTCGAGGGCCTGCTCGAGCACGTCGGGGACGCCATCGTCACCGTCGACGTCCAGGGCGTCGTCCAGCTGCTCAACAAGGGCGCCGAACGCCTCTACGGCGTCCGCGCCGCGGACCTCGTCGGCCGCCACGTCCGTGGGCTGTGCCGCGACGACGACGGCATCGAGGAGTACCTCGACGCCGTGCGCCGCGAGCTCGTCGCGGGCCGCACGTGGTCCGGGGTCGAGGTGGAGCTCGTCACCGCCGGCGGCCGGTCGATCGTCGTGGAGTCCGCCGCCACCGCGCTGTTCGACGGGCACGGCGGGTACGCGGGGGCCGTCCTCGTCAGCCGTGACGTCACCCCCGTCCGGGAGCTCGAGCAGTCCCTGCGCGCGGCCACCCGCGCCCTGCGCGACCGCGCCGCCCAGATGGCCAAGGCCACGCACCGCGACGCGCTGACGGGTGTCGCCGCGCGCAGCCTGCTGCAGGAGCGGCTCTCGGCCGCCCTCGGCGCCGCCGCCGACGCCGACGAACCGGTCTGCGTCCTGGCCGCGGACCTCGACGGCTTCCGCGCCGTCAACGACTCCTACGGCCTGGCCGCCGGCGACGCGCTCCTCATCGCCTTCGCCGCGCACCTGCGCTCCGCCCTGCCGCCGAGCGCGACCGCGGGCCGGCTCGGGGCCGACGAGTTCGCGGTCGTCCTGCCCGGCACCGGCGAGGAGCAGGCCGAGCGCATCGCCGCCGTCGTCCGCGAGTGGACGCCGCCGGCGCCCTTGCCCGCGCGCGGCCGCCGCGCCGACGACCGGGCCGTCGGCGTGACGGTCGGGGTCGTGCGGGCCACTCCCCTGGAGTGCCGGTCGCCCTTCGACACGGGCGTCCGCTCGGTGCTGCAGCGGGTCGAGGACGCCGTCGCACGTCAGAAGGGCGGGGACGGCGATTCCCGCCGCCGGGCGTCCGACCGTGCGTCCGACACAGCGTCGTAGACCTCGGCCGCTCCCCTACGCTGGCACGGTGGACGGACCCGCGACCGGAGGCCTGCGCGCGCTGCGCACCGCGGTCGTCACGGTCGTCGTCCTGGCCCTCGCCGTGGCCGCCCACGTCGCCGGGGGCGGGCACGTGCCGTCCGGACCGGCCGCGGGCGCCGCGGTCGTCGCCGTCGCCCTCGTCGCGCACGTCGCGACCCGCCGGCAGCTGACGACGGTGGCGCTGCTCGCCCTGCTCGGCGCGGGGCAGTTCGTCCTGCACCACGTCTTCATGGCCCTCGACGCCGCCGGGCCGGTCGAGGCCACCGCGGTGCCGATGGGGGCAGCCGGCCACGGGCACCCCGTGGCCCTCCTCGCGGTCGCCCCCGAGGCGTCTGCCGGGGTGTCCGGCCTGGCCGCCGGCCTGGACCTCGGCCCAGTGGTGCTGACCCCGATGCTCGCCTCCCACGTCGTCGCCACCCTCCTCACCGCCGTCGTCCTGGCCGGTGGCGAGCGGGCCGTGTGGCGCCTCTGGGCTTGGCTCGCGCCGCTGGTCGTGGCCCTCGTGGTCCGCTGCGAGGTCGTCGCGGTGCGCCTCCCGCGACCGTCCGCGTGCGACGAGCACCGGCCGGTGCACGAGGCCGTCCTGGCCCGGGTCCTGCCGCGACGGGGTCCGCCGGTGGCGCTCGTCCGCTGAGACCGGTCGCCGACCGGTCGCCGAGTGACGCCGCTGCCCACCCCGACCACCCCGCCGGGCCCCGCCCCGTCGCCCCTCGACCCCGCGTCGGGGGGTGGACGCGTCGCGCCCGCGGGCCCCATCCGTGAGGACCCTCGTGCCTGCCGACGACCTGCTGACCCCTGCCTCCTCGACCGTCCCACCCACCCCGTCCCGGCCGTCCCCGTGGGCGCCGCTGCGCCCGCTGGTGCTGCGCCTGCACTTCTACGCCGGGGTCCTCGTCGCCCCGTTCCTGCTCGTCGCCGCCGTCAGCGGCACGCTCTACGCCGCCACCCCGCAGCTCGAGGACGCCGTCTACCGGCACCAGCTGCACGTCGTCCCGTCCGCGGCCCAGGTGTCCCTGGCCGACCAGGTCCGCGCGGCCGTCGAGGCCCACGGCGGTGGTGACCCGGTCGCCGTGCGGCCCGCGCCCACCCCCTCGGACACCACCCGCGTCCTGTTCTCCGACCCCTCGCTGGGCGAGTCCGAGCGCCGCGCCGTCTTCGTCGACCCCGGCACGGGCGCCGTCCGCGGCGAGCTCACGGTCTACGGCACCAGCGGCGTCCTGCCGCTGCGGACGTGGGTGGACCAGCTGCACCGCAACCTGCACCTCGGGGAACCGGGACGGCTGTACAGCGAGCTCGCGGCGTCGTGGCTGTGGGTGCTGGCGCTGTCCGGCCTGGGGCTGTGGGCCGCCCGGCGGGTAGGGGCGCGTCGGGCGACGCGTCCGACGGTCCGGGGCAGCCGCGCCCGGACGCGGACCCTGCACGCCGTCGTCGGGACGTGGCTCGCGGTCGGTCTGCTGGGGCTGTCGGCGACGGGCCTGACCTGGTCGACGTACGCGGGGGAGCGGGTGACCGCGCTGCGCAGCGCGCTGTCGTGGCAGACGCCCGTCGTGGACACGAGCGCGACCGGGCACGAGGGTCACGGGGAGCACGCGGGGCACACCTCGTCCAGACCGGTGGGGGCCGGTGCAGAGGCCAGCCCCGAGGCCTTCGCGCAGATCCTGGCGGCGGCCCGCGTCGCGGGGCTGACGGCCGCGAAGATCGAGGTCAAGGCCCCGGCCGCGCCCGGTGCGGCGTGGAAGGTCGACGAGGTCGACCGCGGCCTGCACACCCAGGTCGACTCCGCCGCGGTCGCCCTCACCGCCACGAGCGCGGGGGCTCTCGACGCGCAGGTGGTGGACGTCGTCCGCTTCGAGGACTACCCGTTCGCGGCCAAGCTGGCCCGCTGGGGGATCGACCTGCACATGGGCTCCTTCGGGCTGGGCAACCAGCTCGCGCTGATCGCCCTGGGCCTGGGGCTGACCGCGGTCGTCGTGTGGGGCTACCGCATGTGGTGGCAGCGCCGCCCGGACCCGGCCCGGCGCCTGGCCGTCGGCCCGCCCGCCCACCGCGGTGCGTGGCGGCAGCTGTCGCGTCCGGTGCTGGTCGCCGTCGTGCTCGTCACCGCCGTCGTCGGGTGGGCGGTGCCGCTGCTCGGGGTGTCGTTGGTGGCGTTCGTGGTGGTCGACGTGGTGCTGGACGTCGTGGTCGGTCGGGTGCCGCGGGTCCGCCCGGCGCCCTGACGGACGACGGAGTTTCCTGTCGCTCAAGTCTTGCCTGAAGGGAAAGTCAGCGGGTAGCTTTCCTCTCAGGCAAGAACGAACCGACGAGGAAGGACCTCCACCGTGGACGCTCGCGAAGCACAGCAGGCCCTCACCGAGGCCGCTCACCGCCGTCAGCAGGCCGTCACGGCCGGCACCGCGCCCTGGACGAAGGGCCAGGTGTGGAGCCTGTGCTCCTGCGCCCTCGCCCTCGGAGTGCTCACCGACGCCGGCATGATCTGGTTGTGGGTGCTCCTCATGCTCATGGGCGTCGGTGTCGCCTGGCGGCGGGGGGTGCAGCTGCGGTCGACCCGCAGTTCCGGCCGCTGGCAAGCGGCCCTGCTCGCCACGGTCGTCCCGGCGATCGCCGCGAACGTGCTGTTCCAGGCCGTCGCCCGGGGGCTCGACTGGCCCCTGCCCAACACCGTCGGCATGGTCGGGGCCTGCCTGGTCATCGTCACCCTGACCCGTGCGGTGCAGGCCCGGATGGTTGCGAGCCTGCGCCCGTGACCACCGCACCCGACGCCCAGCCCGGCGCGGACCCCGCCGCGATCGACGAGTTCCTCCACACCCCCGCCCGCCTGAGCATCTGCTCGCTGCTCGCTCCGGCGGAGTGGGTCACCTTCTCCTTCCTCCGCGACACGATCGGCACCAGCGACTCGGCCCTGTCCAAGCAGGTCGCCGCCCTGGAGCAGGCCGGCTACGTGGAGGTCCGCAAGGAGCGTGCCGTGGCGGCGCTGCGGCGCCAGACCTCGGTGCGTCTGACCGCGGTCGGCCGGGAGGCGTTCGAGGCGTACCTGGCCACCCTCGAGCGTCTCGTCGCCCGCGCTCGCGGCAGCCTGTAGCCGGTCAGGCGGACGCGACCCGCTCGGCGTCGGCGGCGACCAGCTCGGCGTACCGGCCGCCGGCCGCCAGGAGCTCGTCGTGCGTG
Organism: Kineococcus endophyticus; assembly: GCF_040796495.1. Taxonomy (NCBI): domain Bacteria; kingdom Bacillati; phylum Actinomycetota; class Actinomycetes; order Kineosporiales; family Kineosporiaceae; genus Kineococcus; species Kineococcus endophyticus. The sequence goes on from NZ_JBFNQN010000012.1 coordinate 128,152, forward strand.
CCGCGCTCGACGACCCGGCCGTGGTCGAGCACCACGATCTGGTCGGCGTCCCGGACGGTCGAGAGCCGGTGGGCGATGGTGATCGTCGTCCGGCCCGCCGACAGCTCGGCCAGCGCCGCGGCCATGGCCCGTTCGGTGCGGGTGTCCAGGGCCGAGGTGGCCTCGTCGAGCAGCAGGACGGGCGGATCCCGCAACACCGTGCGGGCCAACGCGATCCGCTGCTTCTCACCACCCGAGAACCGGTACCCGCGCTCGCCGACGACGGTGTCGAACCCCTGCGGGAGCGCGTCGAGGACGTCCTCGACCTGCGCGATGCGGGCGGCCCGGCGCAGCTCGGAGTCCGTCGCGTCGGGCTTGGCGAAGCGCAGGTTGTCGGCGACGGAGGCGTGCAGCAGGAACGTCTCCTGGGTCACGACGCCGACGGCGTCCGACAGCGACCGGGCGGTCAGGTCCCGCACGTCGACGCCGTCGAGGCGGACCGCGCCCGCGTCCACGTCGTACAGCCGCGAGAGCAGGTAGCCGAGGGTGGTCTTGCCCGATCCGGTGGCCCCGACGACGGCCAGGGACGAGCCGGCCGGGACGTCGAGGGTGACCCCCGCGACGGTCGGGCGCTCGGCGCCGGGGTAGCCGAAGGTGACGTCGTCGAACCGCACGTGCCCGCGCGGGTTCGGCAGGGTGCGCGCGCCGGGTCGCTCCTCGACCTCGACCGGGGTGTCGAGGTACTCGAAGACGCGGGCGAACAGCGCCATCGACGCGTGCAGCCGCACGACGATCCGCAGCAGCGCGCCGAGCGGCCGGAACAGCTGCCCCTGCAGGGTCACGAGCGCGACGAGCGTCCCGATGCTCAGGGCCGTGCCCGTGCCGCGGATCCACCCGCCGAGCAGGTAGGTGAGGGCGGGGACGGCGGCCATGGTCAGCGTGATGAGCGACCACTGCCAGCGGCCGGCCATCTCCGAGCCGACCTCGAGGCGGGCGACGTCGTCGGACTGGGCGGTGAAGCGCTCGACGACCTCGGGGGTGCGGCCCGTCGTGCGGGTCAGCAGGATGCCCGAGATCGAGAGCGTCTCCTCGACGGTCGCGGACATCTCGGCGAGCTGGCGCTGGCGCTGCGCCGTGATCCGCCGGCGCAGACGGCCGACGCGGCGGTTCAGCCACACCGAGAACGGCAGCACGCAGAACGAGAACAGCGCGAGACGCCAGTCCAGGGCGAGCATCGCCACGACGGTGACGACGACGGTGGCGAGGTTCTGGACGAGGTCCGCGCCCGTGCTCGTCACGACGGTCTGCATCGCGCCGATGTCGTTGGCGATGCGCGACTGCACCTCACCCGTGCGGGTCCGGGCGAAGAAGCCCAGGGACATCCGCTGCAGGTGCGAGTAGAGCGACGTCCGCAGGCCGTGCATGACGGCCTGCCCGACGCGCGTCGTCAGCAGGCCCTGGACGACGTCGAGCGCGGTGCCGACGGCGACGATGCCGACGAGACCGGCCGCCAGCCAGGCCAGCAGCCGCAGGTCGCCCTGCGGCAGCGCCACGTCGACGACCTCGCGGATGAGGAACGGCGAGGCCACGCCTGCGACGGCGGAGCAGGCGATGAGGACGGCGACGACGGCCAGCGTCCGCGTGTGCGGGCGGAACAGCCGCAGCACGCGGGCCACCTCGTCGCGACGGGGCCGGTCCAGGCCGGTCGTGTCGGTCTTCCCCGGCCGGAAGGGATCGCGTTGGGGGTCTCCCCGCACGGACTCACCTCTTTCTTGTGGTCACCTCACAGTGAGGTTACCTCAAGAACGGTAGGGTGCGGGGGTGGACGACCTCGACGGGGACCTGCTGGAGACGCTGCGCTCGGTGCAGTGGCGGCTGCGCCGCGGGGCCCACGGCGACGTCGAGGACCTCGGCATCACCCCCGCGCAGGGGCGGGTGCTGCGTGTCGTCGGGCGCTGCGAGGACCCCCCGCGCATGGGGGAGGTCGCGGTCCGGCTGCACATCGCCCCCCGCTCGCTCACCGACCTCGTCGACCCCCTCGAGCAGGCCGGCCTGCTGCGCCGCACGCCCGACCCCGCCAACCGCCGTTCCGTGCTCCTCGACCTCACCCCGGCCGGGACGTCCGTCCTCGAGGAGCTGCGCCGGCGCTCGCGGGCGACGGCGACCCGGGCGCTCGGGGTGCTGCCCGTGGAGGACCGGCAGCAGCTGCTCGACCTCCTGCGGCGGGTCGAGGGGGCGCTCGCCGGCCCGGTGGAGTGAGATCGATCCTCACCCAGAGCCGACGCCCCACTACAGTCTGTCCCGGACAGTCCGTCGAGGGAGGTGTCGAGCGTGCTGGAGCCCGCCGGGCCCACCTCCACCCGTGGGGCGGTGCGTGAGGTCCAGGTCGACCTCGCCCTCGACGCCGCCCGGGTCGCCCTCTTCGAGTACGACCTGCGCACCGGCGAACTGACGGCCGACGACCGCCTCGCCGGGCTGCTGGGCACCCCCGACGAAGCGACGGCGACGGGGTTCGCCGACCGGTTCGCCGAGCTGGTCGGGCCGGCGGAGACGCACCGGTTCCGCGACGCCGTGACCCGCGCCGTCGAGGCGGCCGCGCCGTTCCACGTGGAACTGCGCGTCCGGCCCGGCCGTGGCCGCCCGGCGTGGGTGGGTGTGCGGGGCAGGGTCCTGCTCGACGGTCACCGGCCCGCTCGGTTGCTCGGCGTCGTGCACGACACGACGGCCGACCACGTCGTCGACGCGGCCAGTGCCCTGGAGTCGCTGCCCGCCGCCTCCTACGCGCTCGACCACGGTGGGCTCCTGCGCTCCCTCAACGGCGAGGCCGAACGGCTCACGGGCCGGCCGCGCCACGAGCTGATCGGCCGGCCGTGGGGTGACGTCTTCCCCCTGGCCTCCGGGTCCGAGGCCGACCGCGTCCTGCAGTCGGTCGAGCGGACCGGCCGCGCCGAGACGGTCGAGCTCCTGCACCCCGAACCCCTCTCGCTGTGGTGCGAGCTGCGGGCCTGGCCGGACGGTGACGGGACGAACGTCCTGCTGCTGCCGTCCGCCGCGCGTCGCGAGGCCGAGGAGGCGGCGCAGCGGGCGCGGACCCAGGTCCAGGTCCTGACCCGTGTCGGCTCCCACCTGTCCGGCACGCTCGACGCCGAGACGGCCGTGTCCCGGCTGTCCGGGATCCTCGTGCCCGTCCTGGGGGACTGGTGCATCGTCTCGGTCGTCGAGGGCCAGTCCACGCTGCGCGACGTCGGGTGCCAGCACGCCGACCCCACGCGGCAGGACCTCCTCGAGGCCTACCGGGCGCAGCGGATGCGCGCGCTCGTCGGGCACAACCCCGGCGGACCGCCCTTCATCCTCGAAGCCGTGCGCACCGGCCGGCCGGTGACCCTGCCGACCCCGGCCGTCGCGACGATCCAGCAGCTCGTCGGACCCGGCCCCGCCCGGGATGTCGTGACCGCCCTCGACCCCGAGCACGTCGTCGTCCTCCCGCTGCGGGCCCGCGGACGGACCGTCGGGCTGGTGACGCTCGCGCGGGACCACGGCCGGCGCCCCTTCGACCCCGAGGACCTCGCCACGATCTCCGGCGTCGCCGAACGCGCCGCCCTGGCCCTCGACACCGCCCGCCTCTACGGGCAGCAGCAGCGCATCGCCGAGGGGCTGCAGCGCGACCTGCTCACCCCGCCCGCGCAGTCCCCGCACTGGCAGACGGCCGTGCGCTACCGGCCCGCCGCGCGCGCGGCCCAGGTCGGCGGCGACTGGTACGACGCCTTCCACCAGCCGGACGGGACGACGACCCTCGTCATCGGCGACGTCGTGGGCCACGACACCGCCGCGGCCGCCGCCATGGGGCAGCTGCGGAACCTGTTGCGCGGCATCGCCTTCGCCGCCCCCGACGGACCGGCCGCGCTGCTGCGGCGGTTGGACGCGGCCGTGGCGGGACTGGGGCTGGGGACGCTGGCGACGGTCCTCGTGGGGCGCCTGCAACCGCGCCCGGACGGCGTGGTCCTGGAGTTCTCCAGCGCCGGTCACCCCGCGCCCGTCGTGCTCCGCCGCGGCGGCACCGCCGTGCCGCTCGTCGTCGCCGAGGGGAGCGAGGGCCCCGACCTGCTCCTCGGCATCGACCCGACGACCCCACGCCACGACGGCGAGGTCGTGCTGCGGCCCGGTGACACCGTCCTCTTCCACACCGACGGCCTCGTCGAGCGCCGCGACCAGAGCCTGGACGAGGGCACGACGCTGCTGCTCGCGGCGGTCGAGCGCAACGCGCACCGCGACCTCGAGGACCTGTGCGACGCCGTCCTCGACGAGATGCTGCCCGAGCGCCCGGAAGACGACGTGGCCCTCGTGGCGGTTCGCACCCGGAGCTGACCCCCCGTCGGCCAGAATCACCGACTGTGAGCACCACGCCCGGCGACCTGTCCCGTCGATCCGTCGCCTGGCGCGTGGCCGCACTCGGCGCCGGTGTCGTCGTCCTGCTCGGCGGTCAGCTGGCCGACACCAACGACTGGTTCCCGCTCGGATCGCTGTCCCAGTACGCGACCCCCCGCCCCGCGGACGGCAGCGTCGTCTCCACCTCGCTGGAGGGCACGACCGTCGACGGCCGCACCGTCCAGGTGCCCCTGAGCCCCGCCGCGGTCGGGCTGTCGCGCGCCGAGCTGGAGTCCCAGGGGCAGCGGATCATCGCCGACCCCGCCCTGCTGGGGGACATCGCCCGGTCCCGGGCGGCCCTGCACCCGGGCGCAATCCGGCTGCGGCAGTTGCGGCTCGTCCGCAGCGAGCAGCAGATGCGCGACGCCCGCCTCGTCGGCCCGACCGAGGTCCGCGTGCTCGCCACCTGGAACGCCGCGTGAACCGCGTCGGGAGCAGCCGGGGGGACCGGGTGTCGCACTTCCTCGTCCCCGCCCTGCCCGTCGCGCGGGTCGCGTGGCTGCGCGTCGTGCTGGCCACGTTCGCGCTGGTCGACGCCACGCTCATCACCAACCACGTCCTCGAGCACGTCCACATCGGTGCCTTCTGGCGTCCCACGCTCGTCGGCCGCGTGCTCCACCTGCCGGCGCCGACGACGGTGACGGCGTCCTTGTCGCTCGCCGCGATGGCCCTCGGCGTCGTCCTCGCCCTGCCCCGGCGGACCCGGTACCTCGCCGGCTGGCTGAGCTCGCTCGGCTACCTGTCCTGGGTGCTGTGGTCGATGGGCTTCGGCTACGTGGCGCACGACCACATGGCGATCGTCGTCGGCATGGTGGTCCTCCTGACCGCCGGCCGCGCCGACTTCGGCGACCAGCGCACCAGTCGGGCCGCCGGCTGGGCGCTGCGCTGCGTGCAGGTCGCGACCGTCATGACGTACGCGGGGTCGGCCGTCAGCAAGTGCGTCCGCAGCGGCACGCCGTGGGCCTGGGCCAACGGGGCCGTCACCGTCTGGGCCGTCACCCGGCGAGGGTCGACGCTCGGCGACTGGGTCGGTCGCTTCCCCGCCTTCCTCGTCGCCGTGCAGTGGACGGTGCTGGTCTGCGAGTTCCTCGCCCCCGTCGCCCTGTGGCTGCGCGGGAAGAAGCTGTACGTCGCGTTCGGGGCCGCGATGCTCTTCCACCTCTCGACCTGGCTGACCCTCGGCATCCACTTCCTGCCGACCGTCGTCTGCTGGGCGGCCTTCCTCCCGCTGGAGCGCCTCGGGGCGCGCCGTCGGGTCCGGCCGGTGGCGGGCGAGCCGGTGCGGGAGCCGGTCTGAACCTCCGGCGGCCCCTCGTCCTGACCGGCGGCCCGGCGGTCGGGAAGACGACGACGGGCCGGGCGCTGGCGAGCGCTCGACCGGCCGCGGCGTACGTCGACGTGGACGACGTCCGGCAGTTCGTCGTCAGCGGCCTCGCGCCCGTCTGGGAACCGGACGGACCGCGGCAGATGCTGCTCGCCGTCCGCAACGCCTGCGCCCTGGCCGCGAACCTGCGGGGGGACGGCTTCGACGTCGTCCTCGCCGACGTGCTCGACCCGGCCACCGTCGCCGTCCACCGCGAGCGCCTCCCCGACGTCCTCGTCGTGCACCTCGTGGTGCCCTTCGAGGAGGCGCGTCGCCGCGCCGCCACCCGGCCGGTGTGGTTGACCGAGGAGGAGTTCGCCTGGCTGCACCGCCGGGACGCCGAGGACCCGCCGGCCGCCGACGTGCGGCTGGACGTCGCGGACCTGGACCTCGCGGCGCAGGTCGCGGCGGTCGAGGAGGTGTGGGCGCGCGCCTGAGCCCGTGGCCCGGGCGTTTGCTCCGTCCGGGTGGCGGCCGGGCGTTCCCGTCCCTGCGGCGTCCCGGCGTGCTCCTCTGGGCCGTGCCCCGCGGTCCCGTCCTGCCCCTCGTCCTGCTCCCCGTGCTGCTGTTCGTCGGGTGCGCCACCCCGGGCGCGGCGCCCGCGCCGCAGACCCCCTCGCCGACGGACGCCACGACGACCACTCCCGCGGCCGTGCCGACCGTGGCGTTCCGGGCCTGCGCCGGCGACCCGCCGCGGCCCGGCACCACCCACCTGGCACCCCCGGCGAGCGTGGGGTTCCCGGCGTCGCCGCCGGACGTGCCGGCGATGACGGGGCCGGTGCACCTCGAGCACGCGGTGACCCTGCGCCTGCCGACGGGCTCCCTCCTCGGTGGTCCCGGCGCGGACGCCGTGTGGGCGTCCTCGACCTCGGGTGCCGAGCCGTTCCCCGTCGCGGACGGGCCGGTCGACGCCGACGTCACCGTGGAGGTCTGGGACCCGGGCGACGGTGGCCGGGTCGCCTGGCTGGAGCTGTCGTTCGCGGACGCCGAGGTGGTGCGGTGGGCCTCGGTCGACGGGCTGGGCATCCTCACCGACGGCGGTGACGGCGGCTTCTGGTCCCCGGCCGCCCCGCCGGTCGACCTCGAGGCCGACGGCACCCTCGCGCCGGACGACCTCGGCGCCGCCTTCGACGCCTACCTCGCCGCCGCCGACCCGCCCGGCCGCCTCGGGCCCCTCTGCCTGGTCCGCTCGACCGACGGCGTGGACGACGGGGTCGTCTTCTCGACCGGCGTCGGCGACGGGGGCTACCCCACCTACGCGGGCTACGACGCCGAGGGTCGCGTGGTGTCCGTGCTCAGCGACGGTGGGATGCCGTGGGAGACCGCCGGGACGACCGGCGGCCTGCCCGTGGGGTACGCCCCGCTCGAGGAGTGACGCTCAGCGCATCCGCTCCCGCAGCGAGCGCCGGTCCAGCGCCGCCTCGGCCAGCGTCAGCAGCTCGGCCAGCGGCATCGGCAGCTCGGCGTCGAGGTCGGCGACGGCGGCCTCCGTCGTCCGCCACTCCTGCTCCAGCAGCGGGACGAGCTCGCGTGCGTGCTCGGTGAGGTCCACGACCCGCTCGCGGCCGTCCGCCCCGCGGGCCGCCTGCAGCCACCCGTCGCGCCGCATCTGCGCGACGGTCTGGCTGGCGGCGGAGTGCGTCACGCCCGTCGCGTCCGCGACCCCGGTGATGGTCAGCGGCCCGCGCGCGAGGACGGCCCGCACGACGGGGGAGTACCGGGGGCGGTGGCCCTCCAGCCCCAGCTCGGCACCGAGGTCCGCGACGTCGCGCTCGAGCCGGTCGAGCAGCCGCCGCAGCTGCGTCCCCAGGCCCGTGACCTGCGCGTTCACGGCGTGCCGGCGAAACGGTCGGTGGCGGCGGTGACGGGCGCGAGGAACGCGTCGCCGCCGTGCCCGGCGTCCTCCACGACGACGAGCTCGCTGCCGGGCCAGGAGCCGTGCAACCGCCAGGCGATGTCGAGCGGGCTGGAGACGTCGAGCCGGCCGTGGACGAGGACACCCGGGATGCCGGCGAGCCGGTCCGCGCCCGCCACGAGGTCACCGCCCGGGGCGAGGTCGGCGAGGAACCCCGCGGCCGCGAGGTAGTGGGTGACGAGGCGGGCGAAGGCGAGGCGGAACGCCGGGTCCTCGTAGCGCGGGTTCGGCTGGTGGCCCGGGGCGAGGGAGACGTGGACGTCCTCCCAGGTGCACCAGTCCCGGGCCGCGCGGTGCCGGACGCCCGGGTCGGGGTCGTGCAGCAACCGCGCGTACGCCGCGGCGAGGTCGCCGTCGCGCTCGGTCGGCGGGACGGCGTCGCGGAACGCCTCCCACTCGCGGGGGAAGACGCGGCCGACGTCGCGGGTGATCCAGTCGACCTCCCGACGCGTCGTCGTCGCCACCGAGAACAGGACGAGCGCCCGAACGCGCTCGGGGTGCTGCTGCGCGTAGGCCAGTCCCAGCGTGCTGCCCCACGACGCCCCCAGGACGAGCCACCGCTCCACGCCGAGGTGCTCGCGCAGTCGCTCGACGTCGGCCAGCAGGTGCGGGGTGGTGTTGGCGGACAGGTCGACGACGTCGTCCGCGGCCGACGGGGTGCTGGAACCGCAGTTCCGCTGGTCGAACTGGACGATCCGGTAGCGGTCGGGGTCCAGGTGGCGCCGCCACCCCGGCGTCGCGCGGCCGCCCGGTCCGCCGTGCAGGACGACGGCAGGTGTCCCGGCGGGGTTCCCGCTGACCCACCACGCGACGCGGTGGCCGTCGCCCACGTCGAGCATCCCCTGCGCGTGCGGTGCGCCCTCCGGGTAGCCGGCCACCGTGGTCCCCCTCCGATGCAACAGTGCTGTTGCACCGGATCCTAAGCGGAGAACACACCCCAGCAGATCGGGTCGCGCCGCTCCTGGTCCTCCAGCACCAGGGACCGGACAGCCGCCGGCAACCGGTCGCGCTGGCGGTCCCGCTCGTGCCGCCCGGCGTCCACACCCGCGGCGGCCGCGACCGCCTTGATCGCGTACGCGGCCGCCCCGAGGTCGTGCTCGGCGACGTGGGCCACGCACGCGGCCTGCCCCGCGGCGTACGCGGCGAAGCGGGCCGCCCCGCGCAGGGGACGCGCGGCCCCCATCGCGTGCCCGCCGCGGGCCCGGCTCTCCATCATCGGCAGCGCCCCCGCCACCCAGGCCCGCGCGGCGTCGACGGCCTCGCGCGGGCGCCGGTCGTCCGGGCGCTCGCGCTCGAACAGCTCCAGGACGTGCTCGGCGCAGTCCGCCGCCCACAGCGCCAGCAGGTGGTGGTCGTGGTCCGTCAGGGAGCCGCCGCGGCGGACGGTGACCAGGCGCGGGTCGCGGACGGCCGGCAGGATCACCGGTCGCCCAGCCGCCGCACGTCCCAGACGTGGTGCAGCGCCCCGTGGCGGTTGCGCAGCGCGACGTCGCGCACGCTCAGCACGCCGTGCGCGGGGTGGCGGACGACGGCCCCGCGCGCCTGCGCCTCCCGGACGACGTCGCACCAGTCCTCGGCCGCGCGCCGCACCGCCCACAGCGCCGCCCCCGGGCCGAACGAGGAGTAGCGCCGGGCCTCGGCGAGCTCGTCCGCGTCGTGCCCGGCGGGGACGGCCGGGTCGCCCGCGAGCGCCGCCACGAGCCGTTCCGACCAGGACCGCAGCGTGTCGGCGACGTGCACGACGTACTCGGGTCCGGACCAGCCGGTCGTCGGCGGACCGGCGAGCGGCAGGACGAGCGCGAACTCCCACGGCACCCGCGCGACGTCGTCGACGGCCTGCTCGACGCCCACGTTCCACGACGTCCCGCACTCCCGGCAGGGGTCGCCGTGGACGTCCTCCCACCAGGTCATGCGCGCACCCACGGGTCCTGCTGCCGGCGATCCGGGACGAAGCCGACCGACCGCGCGAGCGCTCCCGCCTCCGCCAGGCCGTGCCCGACGGCACCGGGGTGGTGCGCGTCGCTGCCGAACGTCAGGCGTTCGCCGCCCTCCTGGACCCACCACCGCAGCACGGTCGGGTGCAGCGGCAGCCGGGTGTTGTACTCCAGGCACCGCTGCGTCGAGGCGAGCGCCCGCAGGGCGGTGCGGAGCTCCTCCTCGAAGTCCGCCGGGTCGAACTCCCCCGGCCAGCTGCGGACGGGGTAGTCGATGTGCGCGAACGTGTCGAAGTCCGCCGTCGTCATCCGGCACACCTCGGCGAGGTAGTCGCGGAACACGTCCGGCGCGGGGCGGCTCTCGGTGAGGAGCCACGGTTCGGCGTATGCCTCCCCGTCCCACAGGCAGTGCAGCGACCCCACGACGCGGTCGACGGGTTCCAGCGCGGCCAGTTCCGCGGCGTGCGGGTGCGGCTGACCCACCTCCCGGCCGCTGAGGACGACGAGGTCGGCGAACTCGGCGCGGCAGCGGTCCAGGCTCTCGCGGTAGGCGTCCGCGTCCGGCAACGGCGCCCGCAGGATCCCGTCGACGACGAACTCGCCGTGCTCATCGACGAGGAAACCCGCGCGGAACGGGGTGAGGTCGACGTGCTCGGTGAACGCGACGGACGGCAGGCCGAGGGCGACGGCACGGGCGCACGTCTCCCGCATCGCGCCGACGTTCCGCGCGTCCCAGGAGAACTGGCTGTGCACGTGACCGTCGGGGGGCAGCACCGGGCCAGCCTGTCAGCCGTTCCGCGGCAGCGCGAGGGGCCGGTGCCCGGACCGGTACGTTTCCACCCGCTCTTGCCGTGAGCACGGTCAGCCGCCCAGCACCAGCGCCAGGTGCAGGGCCAGCCGGTCCCGCCCGTCGTCGAGGTCGAACCCGCTGACGGCCGTGATCCGCCGCAGCCGGTGGTAGAGCGTCTGCCGGTGGATCGACAGGGCCTCGGCCGTCCGCTGCGCCGACCCGGCGAGGTCGAGGTAGGTCCGCGCCGTGAGGACGAGGTCGGGTTCGGTGGCCAGCAGCCGGCGCGCGCGTTCGTCGAGCACGACGTCCGCGAGCGCGGCCGGGTCGCCGAGGGCGTGCAGTCGCAGCGCGCCGAGCCGCTCCCACTCCCGCACCCCGGCGCCGCCGGAGCGCAGCGCCGCATCGGCCTGCTGCCACCCGGTGTGCGCGGACCCGGCGGCGACGACGCCCGACACCCCCACGGCCAGTCCCCCCGGGTGCTGGGACACGAGCGCGGCCGCCGCGCGCTCGGCGACGTCGCGACCCCCCAGCGGCGTCGGGACGACGAGGGCCGCGCGGTGGCCGACGGCGGCGGACAGGACCGCCCGGGGCAGCAGCCAGCCGTTGACCGCGCCGGTCGGCCCGCCGTCGACGGGGGCGATGGCGACGACGGCGACGGTCGGGGTGAGCAGACCGTCACGCTGCAGCTCCTCCACCGCCCGGGCGCGTGACCCCGCGTCGGTGGACAGCAGCTCCCCGACGGCCCATGTCGTGCGGTCGGCCGTCCGGGCCCGCGTCGCGAGGTGCGCCGCCACGAGGTCGAGGGCGTCGCGGACCCGGTCGAGGTGCTCCTCGCGCACGCGCTCGTGCGGGTCCAGGAGCCACAGGTACCCGTACGTGACCCCGCGCCAGCGCACCGGCAGGCACCAGCGGGCGAGCCGTCCGGACGCGGCGTCGCCGGGGATGCGCAGCGGTCCGGTCGCCCGCGCGATCCCGAACCCGGCGAACAGCTCCTGCACCCGCGGGTCCGAGCGGCGGCGCAGGATCGACCGGCGGCGGACGTCGTCGATGTCGTCGTCGTGGCCGGAGCTGGCGACGAGCAGGAGGTCGCGGTCCTCGAGCGTCACCGGGGCGCCGGTGAGCTCGGCCACGGTGTCGACGAGGTCCTGCACCTGGTCGGTCGGGTTCACCTCGACATCATCCACCTGTACGACGTGGGACGGGAAAGACGTGGCAGACGTCAGTGGCCCCGGTCACCCCGGCGTTCTAGCGTCGAAGGGTGTTCGGACAACTCCTCCTGGGCGTCGCCGGCAACGACGGTGTGCGCCGGCTCGTGACCGGCAGCAGCCTCAGCCGGCCCGTCGTCTCCCGCTTCATCGCCGGTGACGACGTCGACGCGGCCGCCGGCGCGGTCCGCGACCTCACGGCGCAGGGCATCGCCGTGACCCTCGACCGGCTCGGCGAGGACATCACCGCGCCCGAGCAGGCCGACGAGACCGTCACCGGGTACACCGAGCTCCTCGAACGCCTCGCCGGCGAGGGCCTCACCACCGGCAACGAGATCTCGATCAAGCTCTCCGCCCTCGGCCAGGGACTCGGCCCCGACGGTCCCCGCCGGGCCACCGAGCGCGCCCACCTCCTCGTCGAGCGGGCGCACGCCCTCGGCGTCGACGTCACCGTCGACATGGAGGACCACACGCGCGTCGACGACACCCTGACGACGGTCCGCGCGCTGCGCGCCGACTTCCCGCGCACCGGCTGCGTCCTGCAGGCGATGCTGCGCCGCACCGAGGGCGACGCCCGCGACCTCGCGCACGAGGGTTCCCGCGTCCGCCTCGTCAAGGGCGCCTACAACGAACCGCCGGAGGTCGCGTACCCGGCGAAGGCCGACGTCGACAAGGCGTACGTCCGGTGCCTGCGGATCCTGCTGGACGGTGGCGCCTACCCGATGATCGCCACCCACGACCTGCGCATCGTCGCCCTGGCCGAGGAACTCCTGAGCGGCAGGCCGCAGGGGTCGGCGGAGTTCCAGATGCTCTACGGCATCCGCGCCGGCGAGCAGCAGCGCCTGGCCCGCGACCACACTGTCCGCGTCTACGTGCCCTACGGCACCGACTGGTACGGGTACTTCTCCCGGCGCCTCGCCGAACGCCCGGCCAACCTCGCGTTCTTCGCCCGCTCCCTCGTCGCCGGCTGACGAGAAACCCCCGACGACCATCGAGACGGAAGGAAACCCGTCGTGCAGTCCGTGACCGACGTCCCCGCCCCGCGCAACGAACCGATCCACGGGTACGCCCCCGGAAGCCCCGAGCGCAAGCTCCTCACCGACGCCCTCGCCGCGCACGTCGCGAACCCCGTCGAGCTCACCCAGACCATCGGCGGGCGGGAGGTGCCCGGCGGCGGAGACCGCGTCGACGTCGTCCAGCCGCACCAGCACGCGAGCGTGCTCGGCACGTTCGGGACGGCGACCCGCGACCAGGCCCGCGCGGCCGCCGACGCAGCGCTCGCCGCCCGCCGCGACTGGGCCGCGATGGACTACGACGACCGCGCCGCGGTGTTCCTGCGCGCGGCCGACCTGCTCGCCGGACCGTGGCGCGAGAAGGTCGCCGCCGCGACGATGCTGGGGCAGTCGAAGACCGCGCAGCAGGCCGAGATCGACGCACCCTGCGAACTCGTCGACTTCTGGCGCTTCAACGTCGCGTTCGGCCGTCGGCTGCTCGAGGAGCAGCCGATCTCGAGCCCCGGGGTGTGGAACCGCCTCGACCACCGTCCGCTCGAGGGTTTCGTCTACGCCATCACGCCGTTCAACTTCACGGCCATCGCGGGGAACCTGCCGACGGCGCCCGCGCTCATGGGGAACACCGTCGTGTGGAAACCCTCTCCGACGCAGACGCTCGCGGCGTGGCACACGATGAAGCTGCTCGAGGCCGCCGGGTTGCCGCCGGGCGTCGTCAACCTCATCACCGGGGACGGCAAGGACGCCTCCGACGTCCTGCTGGCCGACCCGAACCTCGCCGGCATCCACTTCACCGGCTCCACCGCGACGTTCCAGCACCTGTGGCGGACGGTCGGGGAGAACATCGGGAACTACCGCACCTACCCGCGCCTGGTGGGGGAGACGGGTGGGAAGGACTTCGTCGTCGCGCACCCCTCGGCCGACCCCGCGACCCTGTCGACGGCGCTCACCCTCGGCGCGTTCGAGTACCAGGGGCAGAAGTGCTCCGCGGCCTCGCGCGCGTTCGTCCCGAAGTCCGTCTGGGACGTCATGGGTGAGGAGTTCCTCGCCACCGTGGACTCCCTCACGTACGGCGACGTCACCGACCTGTCGAACTTCGGCGGCGCCGTCATCGACGCCCGCAGCTACGCCAAGAACGTCGCCGCGATCGAGCGCGCCCGCAGCACCGACGGCCTCACCATCGCCGCCGGCGGGACGTACGACGACTCCGAGGGGTACTTCGTCCGCCCGACCGTGGTCCTCGGGCAGGACCCGTCCGACGACGCGTTCTGCAGCGAGTACTTCGGTCCGTTCCTCGCCGTCCACGTCTACGACGACTCCCGCCCCGGCGCGTGGGCCGACGTCCTGCGAACCGTCGACGAGGGCGCCCCCTACGGGCTGACGGGGTCGGTCATCGCCACCGACCGCGCGGCCGTCGCCGAGGCGTCGCAGGCCCTGCGGTTCGCCGCCGGGAACTTCTACGTCAACGACAAGCCGACGGGCGCGGTCGTGGGGCAGCAGCCGTTCGGGGGTTCCCGCGCCTCGGGCACCAACGACAAGGCCGGCTCGATCCTCAACCTCCAGCGGTGGACGAGCCCGCGGGCGGTCAAGGAGACGTTCGTCGCGCCGACGACGCACGTGTACCCGCACATGGGCTGATTGGGAGGACCGTGCGCGGGTAAGGGCCCGGCATGACTCAACCCACGGGGTCCGGAACCCGGACCGACGACCTGAGCGTGTCGCACGGCCCGGGCCCGGCCGCGTCGACGACGGAGCACCGCCGCGACGAGAGCGTCGGACAGCTCGTCAGCCAGCTCACCGAGCAGATGTCCCGGTTGGTCAAGGACGAGGTGCAGCTCGCCAAGGTCGACCTCACCGCCAAGGGCAAGAAGGCCGGCATCGGGATCGGGATGTTCTCCGGTGCCGGCCTGCTCGCGTTCTTCGGGTTCGGGGCGCTCGTGACGACCGCGATCCTGGGTCTGGCGTACCTCGTACCGGCCTGGCTGTCCGCGCTCATCGTCGGCGTCGTCCTCTTCGCCATCGCCGCGGTCCTGGCCCTGATGGGCAAGAAGGAGGTCTCGGAGGCCACGCCGCCGGTGCCGCAGGCGGCCGTGGACGGCCTCAAGCAGGACGTCCAGACGGTGAAGGAAGGGCTGCACCGGTGAGCACCCCCACCCCCGGCACGGGGCCTGTCCCCACCGACCGCGACGCCCTCGTCGAGGACATCGAGAAGACCCGCGAGCGCCTCGCGCAGACCGCCGACGCGCTCGCCGCGAAGGCCGACGTCAAGGCCCAGGCCTCGGCGAAGGTCGAGGACCTCAAGGCGACGGCGCAGCACCGCGTCCGCGAGACGAGCGAACGCGCGCCCGGCACCCCGCCGCAGCAGACCGCCGTGCTCGTGGGCGTCATCGTCGCCGCGACGGCGTTCGCCGTGTGGCTCGTCGTCCGGAAGCGGTGAGGCACCCGTGAACGCGGCCAAGCTCGTCTACCGCCCCATCGGCCTCGCGACCGGCGCCCTCGGCGGCGTCCTGGCCGGCGCCGTCGTGAAGCAGGTGTGGCGCAAGGCCTCCGGCGAGGAGGACGCCCCCGACGCGCTGCAGCACGAGTACCCCTGGAAGGAGGTGCTGCTGTCGGCGGCCCTCCAGGGCCTCGTGTTCGCGGTGGTCAAGGCCGCCTCCGACCGGGGCGGCGCGGTGCTGTTCGAGAAGCTCACCGGCTCCTGGCCGGGCGACTGACCATCCACACCCGGGCTGTGGACAGTGTGGACAACCCTGTGCACAGCGCCTCCGGCGTGGGGGGATCGTCGACGCATCGGGCCGAACCTAGGAGCCCGATGCGTCAACGAGCCGCACCCGCCCAGCCCGCGCGGTGACGCAGCGTCGAGGTCAGCTCAGCTCCTTGCGCACGAGCGGCGCGACTTCGGTCCCCAGCAGCTCGACGGCCTTCATGACGTCCGCGTGCGGCATCGTCCCGGCGGACAGGTGCAGCATGAACCGGTCGATCCCCAGGTGCTCGTGCTGGAAGAGGATCTTCTCCGCGACCTCCTCGGGCGACCCGACGAGCAGGGCGCCGCGGCGGCTGCGGGCGGCCTCGTACGACGTGTGCGAGAAGTACCCCCAGCCGCGCTCCTGCCCCAGCTGGTTCATGACGCCCTGGTAGGGCTTGAAGTGCACGGACGTCGCCTGCTGCGTCGTCGGGGCGACGAACCCGTGCGAGTGCGTCGCGATGCGCAGCAGCGACTCGTCGTGCCCGGCCTTGCGCCCCGCCTGGCGGTAGAGGTCGGCCAGCGGGGCGAACTGCTCCGGCATGCCACCGATGATCGCGATGGCCAGCGGCAGGCCGAGGGTGCCGGCGCGCACGACGGACTCGGGGTTGCCGCCGACGGCGATCCACACCGGCAGCTTCGGCTGGACGGGCAGGGGGAAGACGCCCAGCCCGGGGATCCCGGCGCGGTGCTTCCCGCCCGGCCACGTCACCGAGGAGGGGTTCTCCCGGATCGCGAGCAGCAGGTCCAGCTTCTCGGCGAACAGCTCGTCGTAGGCGTCGAGGTCGTAGCCGAAGAGCGGGAACGACTCGATGAACGAGCCGCGGCCGGCCATGATCTCCGCGCGCCCGTCCGACAGCCCGTCCAGCGTGGCGAACTGCTGGAACACCCGGACGGGGTCGTCCGAGGACAGCACGGTGACGGCCGTCGAGAGCCGGATGCGGGACGTGCGGGTGGCCGCGGCGGCCAGGACGACGGCCGGGGCGGACGCCGCGTAGTCGGGGCGGTGGTGCTCGCCGAGGCCGTAGACGTCGAGCCCGACCTGGTCGGCGAGCTCGATCTCCTCCACGACTTCTCGCAGCCGATCGGCGTGCGAGATGGTCGTACCCGTCCCCGGGTACGGCGTGGTCTCCGCGAACGCGCTGATCCCGATCTCCACGATGCCCAGCCCCTTGCTTGAAGTCTCAACGATACGAGACGAGCGTACCCGGGTTCAGCAGCAGAGCGCCACGACCGCGTGTCCCCGACAGCGTGACGTCCAGCCGGGTCGCGCGGGCCGGCCGGTCCCGCGTCGGGAACCAGGGCCGGTCCGGGGCGACGAGCACGAGCAGTCCCTCGTCGTCGCCGACGGCCGTGAACTGCGGCGACCCCGGCCCGCCGAACGTCGGCAGCCCCGCTCCGCGCGCCAGCCGCTCGCGCGCCGTCGGGACGCACGCGACGGGCACGCCGACCTCGCTGACGCCCAGCAGGTGCTCCGGCCCGAACGCCGCACCGCCGAGCCGGTGCGGGAGGCGACGCCGCGCGACCAGCTCGAGCACCGTGCCCCCCGGGGCGTCCTCGAAGTAGACCGAGCAGCCGTCCCACGACGGCGACAGCTCCACGAGCCCGTCGCCCAGGACCGTCGCCCGCTCCCGCAGCCAGGCCAGGGCGGCGGGTCCGGCGTCCCCGGGGACGGTGATCGCCAGGTGCTGCGTGCCGGGCTGCGCGTCGGGGTCGGGGACGAGCTGCAGCGACGTCCAACCCACCTCCACGACACAGCTGGCCTCGGCCTCGTGGACGGTCAGCCCGAGGGCGTCGCGCCAGAAGGCCGCGCTGCGGCGGACGTCGGGGACGGGGAGGACGACGTGGTCGATGCGCACGCAGGGCAGACCACCAGCTCCAGTGCACTGCAGGTCAAGATGGGTCCGTGGCGGAGCTGCTGAGCATCGGGACGGTCGCGGCGCGGGCGGGGGTGTCCGTCGCGGCGCTGCGGCACTACGAGGAGCGCGGACTCGTGCACCCGGTGCGGGACGCCGCCGGCCGGCGCCGCTTCCCCCGCCACGTCCTGCGCCGCCTCGCGGTCGTCGCGGCGGGTCAGCGCGTCGGCCTGTCGCTGGCCGACATCGCCGAGGCCCTGTCGACGCTGCCGACCGACCGCGCCCCCTCGGCGCGGGAGTGGGCGGGCGTGGGGAAGCGGTGGCAGATGCTCCTCGACCAGCGCATCCGCGAGCTCCAGATCCTGCGGACGTCCCTCACGGGCTGCATCGGCTGCGGGTGCCTGTCGATGACCCGGTGCACCCTGTTCAACCCTCACGACGAGGCGGCCGCCGAGGGCGAGGGGTCTCGGTGGCTGCGCGAGGCGACCACGGACGGTGAGCCGATGGTCTAGATGGGCACTAGGTTCGGGACGTGGTCGCCCGTCTGCCCTTCGGAACCGCGACGGACCTCCGTCGCGCGTACGAGGACGTCGACTGGTCGGCGACGGCGGTGGGGCACCCCGACTCCTGGCCCCGTGCGCTGCGCCGCGCGCTGGAGCTGGCGCTGGAGACCCGCTTCGCCATCGTCATCTGCTGGGGCCCGGACCTGGAGATGCTCTACAACCAGGCCTACGTGGAGATGATCGGCGACAAGCACCCCGCGGCGCTGGGTCGTCCGGTCCGGGACGTCTTCGCTGAGGCGTGGGACGACCTGGCGCCCCTCTTCGCGCAGGCCCGCTCCGGCGAGGCCGTCTGGTTCGAGGACATGCCGGTCGTCATGGACCGCCACGGGCACCCCGAGGAGACCTACTTCACGTTCTCCTACTCCCCGGTCCGCGACGACGACGGCGAGATCGCCGGCGTCATGGACATCGCGGCCGAGACGACCCGCCAGGTCCAGGACCACCGGCGCCTCGAGCTGCTCACCCGCCTCGGCGACCTCGCGTCGGAGCTGCAGCCGCCCGCCGAGCTGGCCCGCAAGGCGCTCGACGTGCTGTCCACGGCCCCGCTGGACCTGCCGGCGGTCGACCTGCAGCTGCCCGGCGGTCCCACGACGCTGCCCTCCCCGCCGGCGCCCCTCTCGCCCCGGCAGGTGCTCGTCGAGGATACCGCCGACGGCCGGCTGGCCTGGGTGCGGATCCCTGCCGCGCTCGGCGGGGAGTCGCCCGGCGTGCTCGCCGCGCGCCTCAGCGAGCTGGTGCCCCTCGACGCGGCCTACCGCGACTTCCTGCGCCTGACCGCGGCCACCGTCGGTGACGCGCTGTCGGCCGCCGCGTCCTACGAGGCCGAACGCCGGCGCGCCGACCTGCAGGAGTGGCAGGCCCAGCGGCTCGCGGGGCTGGTCGCCGTCGCGCAGGCGCTGCCGACGGTCGAGACCGAGGACGACGTCCTGCGGGTCCTCGGCCGTGGCGCCGCGGGACTGCTGGGCGCCGACGGCATCGTCCTGGGCCTGCTCGAGGACGGTGCGCTGCGCGTGCGCGGTGACGAGCGCGACCCCGCCGTCGGGGCCCTCGGGGCCGCCCTGCGCGGGACGGCGGTCGTCTCCGACGACGGTGCGACCGCCTGGCCCCTGTGGGTGGGCGACCGCGTCATCGGGGCGCTGGGGTTGTCGTGGCGCTCGCCCCGGGAGCTGTCGGCCGAGGACACCGACCTGCTGACTGCCCTGACGGCGTCCACGGCGCAGGCGCTGGACCGGGTGCGGGCCACCCAGGCCGAGCGCACCGCCGCCGCGGCCGTCCGGACGATGGCAGAGACGCTGCAGCGCAGTCTGCTGACGTCCGCGCCGCAGCCGGAGCACCTCGAGACCGCCGTCCGCTACCTCCCCGCGGCCGAGCACGCGCAGGTCGGCGGGGACTGGCACGACGCGTTCCTCACCGCGGCCGGGGCCGCCTGCCTCGTCATCGGCGACGTCACCGGCCACGACCAGGACGCCGCGGCGGCCATGGGGCAGGTGCGCAACCTCCTGCGCGGCATCGGCTACTCCCTGGAGGTCTCGCCCGCGGCCGCCCTGTCCGCGCTCGACCGCGCGATGCGCGACCTCGGCGTCGGCGCGCTCGCGACGGGCATCCTCGCCACCGTCGAACCGCTCGAGGGCTCCTCGACGTGGCGGTTGCGCTGGTCCAACGCGGGCCACATGCCGCCGCTCGTCGTGGACCCCGACGGCACGGTCGAACTGCTGCGCACCAGTCCCGACCTGCTGCTGGGGCTCGAGGCGGGCTTCGTCCGCGCCGACCACGTCCACGGCCTGTCGCCGGGGGCGACGGTGCTGCTCTACACCGACGGGCTCGTGGAGCGCCGCGGGGCGTCCCTGGACGAGGGTCTGGCCTGGCTCGCCCGGACGGCGGAGAAGTTCGCGGGGTCGGGCCCTGAGGAGCTGTGCGACGGCGTCCTGCAGCTCGTCGACGGTCACGCCGAGGACGACGTCGCGGTCCTCGCGGTGCGCGTCCGGCCCTGACGCCGGCGCCGCGGCGGGTGGGCGTAACCGCCGTCCTCCAGCCCGGCCCACCGCTCGAAGACGTTGCGGTGCGGGAGGTTCCGCGTCACCAGGGCGTTGAGGCCGTAGAGCGTGGCGAACGGCAACGTCCCCAGCAGCGCGTACTGGTCGGCGTGCCGCAGTTCGTGCCGCCTCCGGCGTTCCCCGCCGAGCTCGCCGTACAGCCAGACGTTCCCGACGGTCGTCCCGCCCCGGCCGTACGTGCCGCGGGGCATCCCGGAGCACTCGACGAAGAGGTCGTCCCCGACGAACACGGTGGCCCCGTGGTGCAGCGCCCAGGCGAGCGCGAGCGTGCTGGCGGGCAGGTTGCGGGCGGCGCGGACCGCGATCCAGGCCCAGGAAGCAGAAGAGCGCCGGTCCCTCACGGGGACCGACGCTACTTCCAGAGAGCGGACGACGAGACTCGAACTCGCGACCCTAACCTTGGCAAGGTTATGCGCTACCAACTGCGCTACGTCCGCACGTGCAGTGACGACTCTACACGCCGACCAGGGCGAGGGCGTACCCCTCGAACCACTCCCCGGCCGCGGGTTCACCCGGACGGCAGCTCCCGTCGGACTCCCCGGGGCGCTTCACCCACAACCAGGCGTCGACGACGTCCTCGCCCGTGAGCGTCGTGGGCAGGCGCCCGATCCGGCGTCCCGGCGGGTTGCACCAGTCCTCGTCGCGGCCCGTGGCGACCGGCGCGCCCGCCCCGTTCCGGCTCGTGTCGACGACGAAGTGCGCCCCGCCCAGGAGGTGGGACAGCTTGCGGCCGTAGGCGACCGTGACGTCCGTGGGCTGGAAGTTCGAGACGTTGAGCGCGAAGCCCGCGGCCCGGTCGATCCCCGCCGCCCGCAGCGCCGTCGCCAGCGCCGGCAGGTCCTGCACCCAGCCCGCGTGCCCCGCGTCGACGTAGACGTGGGTGCCGGGCAGGGCGGCGAGGACCTCGACGGCGCGGCGCAGCAGCCCGAGCCGGTCCCGCCGGTCGACGCCCGAGCAGCCCGTGACGGCGAAGGCCACGGCGTCCGGTTCGAGGACGACGACGGCCGGCCGGTCGCCGATGCCGGCGGCCAGGTCACGGATCCAGGCGAGGTAGGCGTCGTCGTCCGCGGCGCCGCCGGCGGAGAAGGACCCGCAGTCGCGGCCGGGGACGTCGTAGGCGACGAGGACGGGCAGCTCGCCGGCGGCCGCTGCAGCCGTCGTCAGGGCGCGGGCCCGCTCACGCGGGGCGTCACCGGTGAACCACGTCGCCGTCGGCGCCTGCGCCAGGGGGCGCAGCGCGTCGGCGAGGTCGGTGCGTCCGGCCGTCTCGTAGGCGGCGAGCTGGGCGTGGGCCAGGGAGTCCGGGTCGGACCAGAGCGGGCGCAGGCCGAGACGCGGCACGGACTCGCCCACGGCACCTCCCCCCACGGTCAGCGCGGCGACGAGCCCGCCGACGACCCCCAGCACACCCGCGCGCCGCAGCGGTCCCCGCACCACGTCCACCACCCGTCGAGCGGGCCGGTCCCGCAGCCGCCAGTCCACCGCACGCACCGGCCCGCCGACCACGCCCGGTGACCGCCGTGGACCCGCCCGGGTGAGCGGACCGCCCGTGCGGCCCAGTCCCCCACCCCCCCCGGTCCCGCGTGGAAAACACTCTTTCCGCCCCTCCACGCCCCTTCCTGAGGGCGGAAAGTGTGTTTTCCACGCGGGCCCTGGAAGCGGCGGACGACGCAGGGTCACGATGGGGGCATGGCGATCGAGGTGCGCCCGGCCACCGTCTTCGAGGACGTCGCCGCGCTCGTCGGCCCCAAGCGGCCGGACGCGAACGTCTGCTGGTGCCTGAGCTACCGCCTCCCCGGCGCCGAGCACCGGGCCCTCGCCGGCCCCGCCCGCGAGGAGCGGGTCCGGGAGCTGGTGCGGGAGGACCCGCCACCGGGCGTCCTGGCCTACGAGGACGGCGAGCCCGTGGGCTGGGCCGCCGTGCACCCGCGGGCGGACACGTCCTTCGCGACCAACCGCCGCATCCCGCACGTCGACGACCTGCCCGTCTGGTCGCTGTGGTGCATCCGGGTCCGCCCCGGCCACCGTGGGCAGGGCATCGCCCACCACCTCGTCGAGGGCGCCGTCGAGTTCGCGCGCGAGGACGGAGCGCCCGTCGTGGAGGCCTACCCCGTCGACAACGGCGGGGAGCGCGTCGACCTGACGATGGCCTACGTCGGGACGCGGTCGCTCTTCGAGGCGCACGGGTTCACCGTCGCGGCGCCGACGACGTCGACGCTCGCCGGGTTCCCGCGGGTGCTGGTGCGGCGCGACCTGCGCTGACGTGGTGGGACCGCCGACGCAACCAGCTCGGCGGACGAGCACGACGCGTCGACGATCCCTCCGACGCGCGACGGCCCCGACCCTCAGTCCCGCGTCGCCAGCACCTTCGCGGCGAACGCCGCGGCCCGCTCCCGCAGCGCGTCGCGCCGTTGGGAGATGCTCAGGCCCGGGTCCGGCTTGAGCGTCGGCGTGGCCCGCAGGACGCGGACGTTGTCGGCGCACGCGAGGTCCGAGCACAGGTAGGTGCCGACGGTGTTGTGCTTGCGCCCCGACTCCCCGGCACGCGCGGCGACGAAGAGCGAGACCTCCCCGGGCGCGCGGGTCGTGCGGCACAGGTCGCACATCGCCGTCGCGCGCACGCCCTTGCCGGGCGTCGCGCGCAGGGCCAGGCCGACGACGGCCTTGCCCAGCGGGACGAGCAGCCAGCCGCGTTCGGGGGCCTTGGGGTCGCGCCAGCCGACCACCTCGTGGACGGGGTCGCAGTCGTGCACCCAGTCCGGGACGCGCATCCGGTGCGCCTCACCGCGGGAGCAGTTCGTCATCGTGGAGCGGATGGCCTCGTCGGTCAGCTGACCGTCCTCGAGGTCCAACGTTGCCGGGGACACGACCGTCGAGCGTACGCCCGTCAGGAAGCCTTCTCGAAACGGCAGGTCGCGTCGAAGATCTCGTGGCACCCGGTCACGGCGGCCGGCAGCCGGTCCGCCGAGACGGGCCGGGAGAAGTAGTAGCCCTGCGCGGTGTCGCAACCGACGGCCTGCAGCGCGTGCACCTGCGAGGCCTGCTCGACGCCCTCGGCGACGACGCGCAGGCCGAAGCTGCGGGCGGCGCCGACGACGAGCCGGACGAGCTCGACGGTGCGCGGGTCGTCGGAGTCGACGAAGCTGCGGTCGATCTTCAGGACGTCCACGGGGACGCGGGCGAGCTGGCCGAACGACGTGTAGCCCGTCCCGAAGTCGTCGATGGCGATCTGCACGCCGATGGCCCGCAGCTCCTCCAGGCGCGCCCACGCGGCGTCGTCCTCGACCATGACGGTCTCGGTGATCTCCAGCGCGAGCCGTTGCGGCGCCGTGCCGGACGCCTCGAGCGCGGACCGGACGTCGTCGACCAGGCGCGGGGAGCGCAGGTGGCGGCCGGAGATGTTGACGGCCACCTTCAGGCCCGATCCCGGACCGCCCGCGGCGTCGAACTCTGCGAGCTGCGTCAGCGACGTCTTCAGTGCCCAGCGTCCGAGGTCGCAGATGAGGTCGGAGGCCTCGGCGACGGGGATGAAGACCCCCGGCGGCACGAGCCCCTCGCCCGGCTTCTGCCAGCGCACGAGCGCCTCGACGCTGCGGACGCGGCCCGTCTCCAGGTCCGTGACGGGCTGGTAGTGCAGGACGAGCTCGTCCTCCACGAGCGCCCGCCGGAGCCCGTCCTCGAGCGCGGCCTGGGCGGCGAGCGCCTGCCGCAGGTCGTCGTCGTAGACCTCGACGCGGCCGCGGCCGGCGTTCTTGGCGCGGTAGGCGGCCGTGTGGGCCTCCTGCAGCAGCCGGTCGGCGGCCTCCCCGGACTCGTCGAGCGGGGCGCCGGCCTCGACGCGGCTCACGGCCACGCCGACGCTCGCCCCGATCACGGCCTGCGACTCGGCCGAGCCCAGCAACGGGATGGGGGCCGAGACGGTGTCGATGAGGGCCTGCCCGAAGTCCAGCAGCCCCTTCTCGTCCTGCACGGGCTCGACGAGGACGACGAACTCGTCGCCGCCGAGGCGCGCCACGACGTCGACACCCCGCACACGCTGGCGCAGCCGCTGCGCGACGGTCTGCAGGACGGCGTCCCCGGCGACGTGCCCGAGGGAGTCGTTGACGGTCTTGAACTGGTCGAGGTCGAGGAACAGCAGTCCGACGCGGTCACCGGTGCGGTGGGTGCGGCGCAGCGCGCGGTCGATCTGGGCGAGCGCTTCGGCCCGGTTGGGCAGCGTCGTCAGCGCGTCGTGGGTGGCCTGGTGGGCCATCTCCTCCTGCAGCTGCTCCCGGTCGCGCATGACGCCGAGGATCTGCTGGACGGAGGCGTGCACGACGCCGCCGAGGGGTCCGCCGACGGGTCGCTGCAGGATCTCGTCGTCGAACGCGCCGTCCGCGACGGCCTGGGCCTGCGCCTGCACCGAGCGCAGGCTCGCGACGGCCGCGCCGAGACCGTGCGCGACGACGCGGGTCTCCGGGGGGCCCTCGACGACGACGTCGACGAGCTCACCGCGGCTGATGGAGCGGGCGGCGCCGGCGAGGCGGGCCAGCGGGGCGGCGATCGACCGGCTCGTCCACAGCACGCCGCCGACCGACAGCAGCAGCAGCAGGCCGGTCGCGCCGGCGTACTTGACCAGCTCGGTCTGGGCGTCGACGCGGTACTGCTCGGCGGCCCGGACCGCCTGTGCGGCAGCGATGTCGAGCACGGAGCGGAGGGCGTCGTCGCGGCCGACGACGGCCGAGCTGAGGGAGACGAGCACGGCGGAGTCCGGCGGGGTGTGGTTGCCGGAGGCCACGGCCCCGGCGAGCGTGCGGTCGACGACCTGGGTCTGCTCGTCGGCCAGGGCCGCGGTCCAGCCCGAGCGGACGCGGGCCTGCCCGGAGGCCGTGACGTCGGCGGAGGCGATCTGGAAGCCGGACCAGCTGCGCAGGAACAACTGGCGCGCGGGACCCTCGGCGCCCTCGGGTGCGGAGAGGAACCCGAGGTAGTACGGCACCTCCTCCCCGGCCAGGGTGGTGGCGTGCGCGGTGCGGCGCAGGTCGGCCAGCGCGTGCGCGAGGTCGGTGTCGCCGCCGCCCTCGACGTCGGCGGTGGCCAGGTGCGCGTCGACGGCGTCGCTGAGGTCGTCGACGAGGTACCGGTACTTGTCGAAGAGCTGCCGGTTGCTCGTCTCCCGCTCGCTGGGGGTGTCGCCGGCTCCCCAGGAGGCGCGGACGGCGGTCAGGCGCTCGGTGGCCGCTTCGATGCGGGGGCGGGCGAGGGCGTCGTCGCGGGCCTCGGCGGCGGCGGCGTCGGTGCGGGCGGTGGCCTCGTCGAAGAGCGTGTGCAGGTCGGTGGCGAGGCCGCTCTCGCGGGTCGCGGACGGTCCCTCGGCGCCGAGGTCGACGAGTTCGACGCTGGAGACGAGGGGGATCGCCTCCTCGGCGATGCGGGCGCGGACGGCGTCCAGCGCGACGGCGGCGCGGACCTGGCGGACGGCGTCCTCGGCGGCCTGGACGCGCTGGAAGCGGTGCAGCACGAGGATGGAGGCGAAGGCGGAGAAGCCGACGATGGGCACCAGGACGAGCACGAGCAGCCTGGTCCGCAGGCTGATCGCGCGTCGGCCGCGCTGCTCGGGAAGGTCCGCCACCTGGAGAGGATCGGCGTCCTGCACCGCTTTCCTGAGCGCACCGCCCGACCGGCCGCCCCGCCCTGACCCGTTCGGCTCAGCGAGGTCCGCATCACCGCGGTGGATGAGCCGGTGGATTGTGTCGAAGGCCCGCAGGAGGCACACTCGACGCACAGGATCTTCTAGAAGATCCGACGGTGGGGTCCAGGGTGAGGGGTACGCCGTGCAGCAGGACGAGGAGCCCCCCGGGGCCGGGTCCGACGCGGGACCGCAGGAACGGCTCGACGTCGCGCGCGCCCTGCTGACCGCGACGACGGGCCTCGCCGTCTGCGACCTGCACGGCCTCGTCCTGGAGGCGGGCGACGCCCTCGTCGCGCAGCTCGCCCTCGACCCGCGCGGCCGCAAGCTCGGTGAGCTCCTCTCGACGCCCGGGTCCGTCGAGGAGCCGCTGCCCGTCGACCGCCTCGTCGAGGACCTCCTCGCCGGCGCCGAGCACGTCCTGACCGGGGCCCTCGTCCGCCGGCCCGACGGGCAGGACCAGCACTGCACCGTGATGATGACCCTGGGCGACTCCGGCGGCGCGGGCCACGTGCTGCTGGTGCATGTGGCCTCGTCCGGCTCCAGCCCCCGGGGCACGCGTCCCGGGCCCGGTCGCGACGCGCTGACCGGGCTGCGGGACCGGGCCGGGGCCGTGGCCGACCTCGCCGACCGGCTCGCCGCGGGACGCACGGCTGACCGCCCCCGGCTGGGCGTCATCGCCTGCGACCTTGACCGGTTCCGCGTCGTCAACGACAGCCTCGGGGTCGAGGTGGGCGACCAGGTGCTGGCGACGGCCGCAGAGCGGCTGGCCGTCGGCCTGCGCGGAGGGGACGCGCTCGCCCGGGTCGGGGACGACGAGTTCCTCGTCGTCCTCGCCGGCCTGACCGACGAGGTGGAGGCCGTGGACGTGGCGCACCGCATCACGCGCAGCCTGGCGGCCCCGGTCCGCGTCGACGGGCCGGACGGTCCCCAGGAGGTCAGGTGCTCGGCGAGCACCGGTCTCGTCCTCGTCGACCTGCCCGTGACCGCGAGCGGTGGAGGTCCTGGAGGAGTGGTGGACGCCGGGACCGTCCTGCGCGACGCCCACACCGCCCTCGACGCCGCCAAGGCCGCCGGCGGGTCGAGCTGCCGCGTCTTCACCGACGCCCTGCGCGAACGCGCCGACCGCCGGCTGACCGTCGAGAACGACCTGCGCCGCGCTCTGCAGGAGGGTGAGCTCCGCGTGCACTACCAACCCGTCGTCGACCTGCGCGACGGCCACCGGACCGGGTTCGAGGCCCTCGTCCGCTGGGCGCACCCGCGACGCGGGCTGCTGCTGCCGGAGCAGTTCCTCGACGTCGCCGAGGACGCAGGCCTCGTCGGCCTCGTCGACGGCCTGGTCCTGGAGGAGTCCCTCGGGTTCCTCACCCGCCACCCCACCGCCCGCGTCGCCGTCAACACCTCCGCCCGCTGCCTCGACGGGACGTTCGCGCCGACGGTGGCCCGGGACCTGGACCGCCGCGGACTGGCCCCCGACCGGCTCACCGTCGAGCTGCTCGAAGGGTCCCTCGTCCCCGGCGACCCCGTCACCGAGGCCGAGCTGCGCGACCTCGCCGCCCTCGGTGTCGGCGTGCTCATCGACGACTTCGGCACCGGCTACTCCACGCTGTCCTACCTGCGCCGGCTGCCCGTGACGGGGCTGAAGCTGGACCGCTCCTTCGTCGCCGACCTGCCGCAGGACCCCGGGTCGGACCGCATCGCGGCGGCGGTGGCCCGGCTGGCCGACGACTTCGGCCTCACCTCGACGTGCGAGGGGGTCGAGACCGCCGACCAGGCCCGGCACCTCGCCGCCCAGGGCTGGCAGTCGGCCCAGGGCTTCCACTTCGGGGTGCCCGGGCCGGAGGAGCGGTGGTTCCCCGCGGGAGCGCAGGGGGCCTGAGCTCCCCGCGTCAGCGGAGCCAGCGGTGCAGCCGCTTGGCCCGCGCGGCCGCCCACACCTCCTCGACCTCGGCCTCGGTGGCGGCCGCGTGCGCCTCCTCCTGCTCGAACAGGCGCCCGTAGGCGAAGGCGACCTCGGGCCGGGCGGTGGACGCGAGGTCCGTCAGCCGCTGCCGGGTCACGACGGAGTCCTGGTGCTCGCCGAGGACCTCCTGCAGCTCGGTCACCGCCTTGGCGAAGCGCTTGGCGTCCTTGCCGAACACCACGACGACGGCCTCGGCCGCGTAGCGGGTCTGCTTGGCGGCCTTGCGCGCCTCGTGCAGCAGCTCGTCGCGCTCGGTCCCGGCGTCGACGTGCTGGGCCCGCCGGACGAGGTCGGCCAGCGAGCCGAACGACTTCAGCACCCGCTTCGGCAGCACCGTGCGCGCCTTGCGGCGGCCCCGGTCGGACAGCTGCGGCCGTTCGACGAGGTCCTGCAGCACGTCGAGGAGCGACTGGTAGCGCTCGGAGTCCAGCTCGCGCAGGACGCGGTCGTGCGCGGTGCGGTAGTCCCCCTCGAGCTGCTCACGGACGAGCTGGGGGACGGCGCCGGTCGCGGCGGGATCGGTGGGCTGCTCCTCCGGCGCGTGGTCCAGCGAGGCGACCGACTGCACGAGGCGGTCGCGCAGGACCTCCGCGTCCCGGGCCGCGCCCAGCTCGGCGGCGAGCCAGCGCAGCTCGTCGCGGACCGGCTTCGTCGGCGTCGTCAGCAGCGATCCGTAGGTCTTCAGCGCGCTGCGCAGGCGCCGTGTGGCGACGCGCATCGCGTGCACGCTGTCCGGCTCGTCGGCCCGCACGCGCGGGTCCTGGTCGAGGATGCGCTGCACCTGCTCGGCGAGGTGGGCGACGAGGACGTCGCCGGCGCGCGAGCCCGGGCCGAGGTCGGTGCGGCGCGGGGCCGCCGGGGTCAGGACGCGGTCCGCGGGAGACACCCGCGCGGGCTCGGGCTCTGGCTCCGGCTCGGTGCTCGGTCCGGCCGGGGGCTGCGCCGCCTGCGGCGCGGGGGCGGGACGCGCGCCGGACAGGACGCGCGCCAGCTTCGAGCCGGTCCCCGCGACCTCCAGCCCGGCCGCCCGCAGCCGGGCGTCGACGGCGTCGAACAGCTCCCGGTCGCCGTCGACGAGCTCCAGCTCCACCTCGCGCCAGACCTGCGTGCCGTCGTCCGTGCCCCCGTCGCCCGTGCCCCCGTTGGTGGGGTCCTCGTCGGTCAGCTCGTCGACCGCGCTCACGGCCGCACCGACGGCGGCCCCGACCGCCGCCCCCACGGCCGCGCCGGGCGCCGCGCCGACGGCCGCCCCGCCGGCCGCGCCCACGACGGCACCACCGGCCGCGCCGGAGGCCAGTCCTCCACCCTGCGCGCCGTCCTGCCCGTCGTCTGCGTTGCCAGGGACGAGGCGGCGCGCCTGCACGCGGTCGTCCGCGAGCTCGAGCAGCCGCGTCCCGGCGGCGTCCAGCAGCGTCCGCACCGTGCGGTGGGTGGTGATCTGCGCGACCGGCACCAGCGGTTCCCCGCCCGTGACGTCCTCCACGAGCCGGCGCAGCGGGGCCGGGACCGTCTTCACGGCCCGCCCGAGCGGGACCTGGCGCTCGTTCCGCGCACCGTCGGAGCCGGGGGTCTTGAGGTGCCAGCCTGCGTCGTGACCGCCGGTGCGGCGGCGCAGCGTCGTCCTGGCCGCGCTCAGCCGGAGGTCGCGGGTGTCGAAGTAGGTCGCCTCGAGCTCGTGCTCGCCGAGGTCGCCCTCGCGGTAGCCCCGCTCCTCGGCGTCGGGGAGCTCGCGCAGCAGGGAGCTCAGAGCAGGCAGTTCGGCGTCGGCGGCGAGGTCGTACTTGACCTCGATCTCCTCGTGGACCTGTCCGGGCTGGTTGACCATGCCACGGTTGTACCGGCAGACGTGGCTCGTCGCCCGCCGTCGCCCTACCGTGCAGGACGTGGCGGAGAGCACCGGACGGCACTGGGGCGGCAGCGGCGACTACGTCGAGGGTGAGCGCGTCTTCGCGCCCCCGCACGGCAGCTTCGACCCCGACTGGGTCGCCGGCCTCGTCCTCGACCGGCTCGGCGTGGCCGCCGGACTGCCGCGGACGGCGCTGGCGGCGGCGGCGCTCGCGGACGCCGACCGGCGGGCCGCGGGCACCGGGACCGACGAACGGGCGGCCGCCCTCACCGAGGTCGACGGGGTTCCCGCCGGGACCGCGCGCGCCGTGGTCCGGGCCGTGGACGACTTCGCGGCGGCCTACTCCTTGGACTGACGCGCTGGGCTGACTCCCTGGTCCGGCACCGTGCTCGTCTGGACCGCCCGCGCGGCGGCTGCCCTGATGGACCACCCGCACGTCCCGCACCGCCGCAGTCGTGGGAGGTCAGTGTGAGCACGACCGTCGAGCACCACGCCCCGCCGGAACTCAAGCGCGTCATCGGACCCGAGCTCCTGCTCCTGTTCATCGTCGGCGACATCCTCGGCACGGGCGTCTACGCCCTCACCGGCCAGGTCGCGGGCGAGGTCGGGGGCGCCGCGTGGTTGCCGTTCCTCGTGACCTTCGCGGTCGCGACCGTCACCGCGTTCTCCTACCTCGAACTCGTGACGAAGTACCCCCAGGCGGCGGGCGCCGCGCTCTACGTGCACAAGGCGTTCGGCCTGCACTTCCTGACGTTCCTCGTCTGCTTCGTCGTCATGTGCTCGGGGATCACGTCCGCCTCCGCCGCGGCGCGGGCGTTCGCCGCGAACCTCGTCGAGGTTTCGGCCTGGCGACGGGGAACGCCGGGATCCTGCTCGTCGCGCTGGCGTTCATGCTCCTCATCGCCGCCGTGAACCTGCGCGGGGTGAGCGAGAGCATCAAGCTCAACGTCGTCCTGACGATCGTGGAACTCACGGGTCTGCTGACGGTCATCGGCCTGGGGTTCTACGCCGTCGTGGGCGGGAACGCGGACTTCTCCCACGTGGTCCTCTTCGAGACGCCCGAGGACAAGAACCTGCTGCTGGCCGTGAGCACGGCGACCTCGCTGGCGTTCTTCGCGATGGTGGGTTTCGAGGACTCGGTGAACATGGCCGAGGAGACGAAGGACCCCAGCCGGATCTTCCCCCGGACGCTGTTGACCGGGTTGAGCATCACGGCCGTCATCTACGTCCTGGTCTCGATCTGCGCCGTGGCGGTCGTCCCGGTGGGGGTCCTGCAGGAGAGCGAGACGCCCCTCGTCGAGGTCGCCCAGACCGCCGCCCCGGGGTTCCCGATGGCGGACCTGCTGCCGTTCATCTCGATGTTCGCCGTCGCGAACTCCGCCCTCATCAACATGCTCATGGCGAGCCGCCTGCTCTACGGCATGGGCCGGCAGGGGGTCCTGCCGCCGTTCCTGTCGAAGGTCTCGCGCTCCCGCCGGACGCCCTGGGCCGCGATCGCCCTGACGACGGTCATCGCCCTCGGCCTCATCGCCTACGTCTCCCTCGCGCCGGACTCCCCGGTCGTCGCGGTGCTCGGCGGCACGACGTCGTTGCTGCTGCTCACGGTGTTCTGCGTGGTCAACGTCGCGGTGCTCGTCCTGCGGCGGGACCGGGTGGCGCACGAGCACTTCTCCGCCGGCCGGGTGCTGCCCGTCGTGGGGGCTGTGGCCTGCGCGTACCTCGTGCTGCCGTGGACGTCCGGCCGCGCCGCGGAGCAGTACGAGATCGCCGGTGTCCTCGTCGGGCTCGGCGTCGTCCTGGGGCTCGTCACCCACCTGTGGCGCCGGTCGGCGTCCCGGTCGGCCGTCTGACCGGGGGAGCGGCGGTTCCCGGTCAGGCCGCGCCGCCACCGCTCCCGACGACCGGGTGCGCGAGCACCGCCGCGAGCAGGAGCAGGCCCGCAGCCGCCAGCAACCCGGCGCGCGTGGGGCGGCGGTCGGTCCCTCGCACCGTCTGCACCACGCCCGTGCCGGTCGCCAGGAACGCGACGACGGCGAGGCCCCACCCCAGGAGGAACCCGCCGGTGGCGACGGCCTCGGCCTGCGTCCTCGTCCAGACGAGGTCGGACGCCGCGAGGACGAGCGCCGCCGTCCCGGCCAGCAGGAGGGCGGCGACCGGGCCGCGAGGGAGCGCGCGCGGGCAGGGCACGCGAGAACGGTAGCGGGGCGCAACCTCCTCGCGCGCGCCCGTCGACGTCCCTACCGTCGAAGCTGTGGGAAGGGTCAACGTCCTCGTCGAGGGAGTCTCCGGCGCCGGGAAGACCTCCGTCGCCACCGAACTGGAACGCCGCGGTGAGCACGTGGTCCACGGCGACCGCGCACTCGCCCACCAGGGCGATCCCGTCACCGGCGAACCCACCACCGGCGCCCCGCGGCACACGCACCACCTGTGGCGTCACGACGCCGTCCGGGACCTCGCGGGGGACCGCACCGCGGCGCGGACGTTCTTCTGCGGTGGATCGCGGAACTGGGCGTGGTTCCTGGACCTCTTCGACCTCGTCGTCGTCCTGGAGGTCGACGAGGAGACGCTGCGATGCCGGCTCGCCGGTCGCGCCGGGACCGACGAGTTCGGGGCCACTGCGGAGGAGCGCGACCTCGTCCTGCGCGTGCACCGCACCCGGGAGGACGTTCCCCCGGGCACGCCGCTGGACGCGACGCGACCCGTCGAGGTGGTTGTCGACGACCTGTTGCGCCGGACCGCCGACCTCGGCGGCCCGGCGTCCTCGTGAGCTGCTGCCCGCCGCCACCGGGGTGCCGGGTGGGCGTTCGCCCGCGGGGACGGGGGACCATGACGACATGACGTGGCCACGGGTGGACGGACTGCGTGCACTCGGCCTGGGCGAGCCGGGTCGGATGCGGGCGGAGCTCAACGCGCTCGTGCTGGCCGGCCGGAAGCGCGCCACGGCCGGTCTGCTCGACGCCGACTACCGCGACGAGGACGAGGCCCTCGAGGTCGTCGGCGAGCGGTTGGTGCTGGTCGACGACGACGACCGGCGCCTCGCGCTCGTCGAGGTCACCGACGTCCGTGTCGTCCGGTTCGACGAGGTGACCGACGACTTCGCCCGGGCGGAGGGCGAGGGTTTCGAGGACCGGGAGGACTGGGCCCGCGCCCACCGCGCCTTCTGGCAGCGCTCGGGGACCACCGTCGACGGCGACACCGAGGTCGTGTGCCTGCGCTTCACCCTCGTGTCGACCGCCGCCGAGCCCTGACGGGGTGCTCGCAGGTCAGCGCCCACCGTGGCGTGCCCGCCGTCGTGGGTGTCTCAGCCGGTGAGGAGGTGGAACTCGTTGCCGTCGGGGTCGGCCAGTTCGACCTCCGCGTCCCCGGAGTCACCAGCGCCTGGGAGGAGGCTCGCCCCGAGCGCGAGGAGCCGTTCGACCACGTAGGACGGGGACCCGGAGGTCACCGACAACTCGAGGCGTTGTCGGTTCCTGCCGTGCTTCGGCGCCACGGGCGGTCCGCCCCACGCGATCTTCGTGCCGCCCGCCGGTGACTGGACGGCCGTCTCCTCCTGCTCGTCCCACACCAGGGGCCAGTCGAGTGCCCGCGCCCAGAAGTGCCCGACCCGGCGGGTGCCGTCGCAGGCGAGTTCGCCGAGGGACCCGCACGGACAGGACCCCTGCACGGTAGGCGCCGACGGCGACCCGAGCAGGTGGGTCCCTCGTCTCAGACGGAGCTCCGACCCGCACGCGACCCCGCGTAGGCGGGTTCCCGCAGCCGCCGCCACCGTTCCGGCACCACGAGGCCGGCCGGCGGGTTCAGGACGGGTTCGAACGTGACGTCCACGTCGACCCGTTCGTCCAGGACGAGGTCGGCGAACGGTCGCCACGGTCCGCGCGGTGCGGCGACGGCCAGCAGGAACCGCCCTCCCCGGAACCGCGCCCCCACCAGCAACGGTCCGACCGGGGCGCGGAACGCGGCGATGCTCGAGTGCACCCCGCGGTCCGCGGCGCGGCGTGGCCACGGCAGTCGTCGCCCCAGCGTGGTGGACAGGAGCAGGTCCCACGGATCGCCGCCGGGGGACCGGACACGCAGCGCGAGACCGAGCACGTCCGGCCAGGGCGACGGCAGCCCGGCACCGCGCGACAGTCGCACCAGGGCGCTGTCCCGGCCCGGGGTGTCGATCCACGGCACACCGGTGACCGGGCTCAGCCCGTGCCGCAGGACGGTCCCCGCCCAGACGTCGCCCCGGGGGTGCAGAGCCCGCGCCGACCGGGCCCGTGCGAGGGCGCGGAACCCGTGGCGGAGGAGTCGGGACGACGGGGAAGGGCGCACGTCGGAGGTGTTCCCCGGACGGCCGGTGGCACACGTCACCGTCCACTCCGGGATGCCCGACCGTCGGCACCGGGTTGCACTGGGTGATGGCCACCAGCGCCCCGACCTCGCTCCCGAACCCCACCCGCGGCCCCGTCCTGTGGGCTCCGCGGCACGTCCTCGTCACCGCCTCCGCCCAGGCCGAACCGCACGGACAGGCGATCCTCGAGCGCCTCGCCGCCGCCGGCGTCAGCGACGTCCGCCTGTTGTCCGGCGACCGGCTCCCGCCGCTGCGCGGGAAGGACGACCGCGAGACGTACGCCCGCGCGAAGCGCACGCTCGCCGTCGTCACGAGCGCCGCGTCCAAGCGCCGTCCGACCCCCATCCCGCCGAGCGCCGACTTCTCCTTCCCGCTCGCCGAGGGCTGCCCGGGCCACTGCCAGTACTGCTACCTCGCCGGTTCGCTCACGGGGCCGCCGATCACCCGCGTCTACGCCGACCTGCCGCGGATCCTGGCCGGTCTGGACGAGGTCGTCGGGACGGGTGGCGTCACGTCGGGGACCGAGGCCCGCGGTCACGAGGGCACGACGTTCGAGGCGTCCTGCTACACCGACCCGCTGGCGCTCGAGCACGTCACCGGTTCCCTCGCCGCGACGGTCGCGCACTTCGGGACGCACGACTGGGCGGGTCCCGTGCAGCTGCGCCTGACGACGAAGTACGACGACGTCGACGGACTGCTCGACCTGCCCCACCACGGCCGCACCCGCGTCCGGACGTCCGTGAACGTCGGCGGGGTCGAACGGTTCGAGGGCGGGACGGCCCGCGTTCCGGCCCGGTTGCGGGCGCTCGGCCGGCTCGCCCGCGCGGGGTACCCCGTCGGCCTGACGATCGCCCCGATCATGCCCGTCGACGACTGGCGGACCGCGTACGGCGACCTCCTCGACGCGGCCGCCGCGGAACTCCCCGCCGACGCCGACCTCACGGTCGAGTGCATCACCCACCGGTTCACGCCCAAGAGCAAGGACGTCCAGCTCGGCTGGTACCCGGCGACGAAGCTCGACCTCGACGAGTCCACGCGCAGCCGCAAGCACGGGAAGTTCGGCGCGGTGAAGTACGTCTACGACCGCGACACCATGCGCGAGCTGCGCGGGTGGTTCGAAGGGGTCCTCGCCGAGCGCCTCCCCGCGGCCCGGTACCTGTACTGGACGTGAGCTCCGGGGCAGGCTGGGACCGTGGACGAACTGCGGTTCAGCGGTGAGCTCTGGTACTGGCGCGGTCCGGCGCCGTTCCACTTCGTCACGGTCGCGCCCGAGCAGTCCGAGGACATCGCCGCGGTCGCGGGCGAGGTCAGCTACGGCTGGGGTTGCATCCCCGTCACGGCCCGGACGGGCACGACCGAGTGGACGACGTCCCTGTTCCCGCGAGAGGACGGCTACGCCCTGCCGGTGAAGAAGGCGGTCCGGGACGCCGAGGACCTCGCACTCGGCGACGTCCTCGACGTCCGCATGCGGCTGAGCCCCACCCGGCCGTCGTGACGGAGGACCGGCGCCGCATGCCAGCGCTGCACCCATCCGCCCGAGAACCCCGGGAAAGGGCTCTCTGGGCGGTTTCCGCGCCCATGGCTGCAGCGCTGGCACGCTCTCCCCTCCGCCCGCGACCCACGACGTCCGGCCCCGGAGCACGTTCTGCCGTCGTGGAGGACCCTGCGGAGGTGAGGATGGCCGGCGGACGCAACGACGGCGCCGTCCGCGCGGGGAACACCGTCCGCCGCGCCACCGGCAGCCACACCCCCGCCGTGCACGCGCTGCTGCGTCATCTGCGCGCCGTCGGTTTCACCCGGGTCCCCGAGGTGCTCGGCATCGACGAGCAGGGCCGCGAGGTGCTCACCCACCTCGACGGGGAGACGATCGGGGACCGGCGACCCTGGCCGGCGTGGGCCCACAGCGACGCCGCCCTGACCGCGACGGGGCGCTGGCTGCGCGCGTTCCACGACGCCTCACGCTCCTTCGTCCCGCCCCCGGACGCGCGCTGGTTCGGGGACCACGACGAGCTCCGTCCCGGGGAGGTCGTCGGCCACCACGACGCCGCCCCCTACAACGCCGTCTGGCGCCCGGCGCCGTCCCCCGACGACTCCGAGGCCGGTGAGCTCGTCGGGTTCATCGACTGGGACCTGGCCGGACCTGCTCTCCCGTTGCGGGACCTGGCGTTCGTGGCGCTGTCGTGGGTGCCCCTCACGGCTCGCGACACCGCCCTCGGCGACGGGTTCGCCCCCGACACCGACCGCCCCCGCCGGTTGTGCCTGCTCCTGGACGCCTACGGCTGGGAGGGCAGCACGGCAGACGTCCTCGACGCGGTGCGCGAGCGAGCCCTCCAGCACGCCGCAGGGCTGCGCACAGCTGCCGCCGACGGGTACGGCCCGGCGGTCGCCCTCGTCGCCGAGGGCGTCGCCGACGACTTCGAGCGCGCGGTCGCCGAACTCGACGAGCAGACCGCGGAACTCCTCCAGGACGAGTCCGAGCCGGACGACTCCGATCAGACCGGGCCCGGAGGATCGGGTGGAGCGTGAACGGATCGAGTGGCGCCTCGCGCTGGTGGAGGCGCAGCTCGCCGCCGCCGACCGAGCGCAGGAGGTCACCGCTGCGGTGCTCGCCGCCGAGGACCGGGAAGGAGCGTCCCGGGCGGTCGCGGAGCTGCTGGCGATCTCCCAGGAGGGCGGCCGGACCGTGCTCGACACGGCGTGGGGGCGCCTGACTCAGGAAGAACGGCGCCTGCTTGCCGAGGAGGCTGCCCGGATGCGGCGCCAGTTGGGCAGCGCTTGAGCCCGCAGCTGTGCTGCTGAGGGCTCATCCGCAGGTCACGATGGTCAGGTGTGGGAGACCTGGCGGGAGGAGATGCGGCACTGGGGACAGCCACGCTGGCGCGAGTGGTTCGACGACCGAGCCCGACGTGTGGCAGACGACGAGGGCCGGTCCCGGCAAGTCGGCGTCGCACGTCGGCGGAGGCTCGAGGAGGAACGACGGCGCTTGGGGATTGACGAGAAGGACGTCGACCGACGGCGGGAACTGTTCCGTCAGGACCGCGAACGCCACCCCGAGACCCGTGAACTGTGGAAGGAGTGGGAGCAGCGGCGGACCGTCCGCGAGCACGAGGTGCTCGCCTACCCCACGCTGACGCTGCGTCGGCACGCCGACCTTCGCCCCGACGACACGTCGCCGCCTGTGGAGCCGTTGACCGTCGGCTTCGGCGCTCTCGGGGACGCCGTGGCCCTCTGGCCGGGCAGCAACGAGGGTGGTGAGGGGGTCGTCAGTCGGCACGGCTCTGACGGTCGTTGGAACGACCGCACACCGCTGTCTTCGCGGTCCCCTCGTGGGCACGTCCAGCCGTTGCCCGACGGTGAGGTGCTGTTCGTCGACGCCAGGTGCCGCCGCGACGAGCACAACGCTGCCGTGTACGACGAGAGCGGTCGAGTCCTGCGCACCGCCCACCTCGGCGACGGCATCGAACACGTTCTCACCACCGCCGCGGGTGCGGTGTGGACCGCCTACTTCGACGAAGGCGTCTTCGCCATGAGAGGGCTCAGCACGCACGGCCTGGTCCGCTTCGGTTCCGACCTGTCGCCGCAGTGGCGGTACCCGCAAGCGCGTCAGACCGACCTGCCGGTGATCTCCGACTGCTACGCCTTGAACGTCGCTGGAGAAGCGGCGTGGACCTGTGCGTACGTGGACTTCCACCTGGTCAACGTCGACGACGCGCGGGCCGTCGACCACGGCCCTGCCCCCGTGAGCGGGGCCAGCGGGCTGCTCGTCGAGGGCGCCCGAGCCGCGCTCATCGGCGCATCCGCCGGCGGGCGCGGCGTCGTCACCCCCGTGCACCTCACCGACGACGGACTGCGTCCGGCCGGTCCACCCCGCCGGCTCGTGCTGCCCGACGGTGCACCGGTTCCGACCCTGCAGTTCGCGCGCTTCACCTGCCGGGGGCCCGAGCTGCACGTGGCCATCGGGGCCACCTGGTACCGGTTCGACCTGGACGACGTCCCAACAGGCTGAGGTGCCAGGACCGCCGTCGTCGTCTTCATGCACACCACGCCGGCACGCGGCGGGTCCGCGACCCCGCGACTGAACTGGTCAAGTCCCCACGGTGACCGTCGATGGAACGTTGTCGACCCCCGACGGGCCGACCGACGCGTCCCCCCGTCCCAGGAGCACCCACCCCATGGCGACCACGCCCCGCACGCCGAGGACCCGCTTCGCCGACCGCTCGGTGGCGACGAAGCTCGCGGCGCTCATCGCGACCTCGACGGTCATGGCCGGCGGCCTCCTCGCCGTCGGGCTCCAGGGCATCTCCGACGTCACCTCCCGCGCCGACGCCATCTACGCCGAGAACCTCGTCCCGGGCGCGGCCCTCGGCCAGGTCCGCGCGTCGACGATGCAGGCGCAGCGCGACCTCGCCAACCTGGCGCTGGCGCAGGACGACGCGGCCCGCCAGGACCTGCAGCAGCGCATCGCGGCCGACGACAAGGCCGTCGCCGACCACCTCGACACCTTCCGCACGGCCGCGACGACACCGGCCCAGCGCACGCAGGTCGCCACCTTCGACACCTGGTGGACCGCCTACCGCGGCACCCGCGACAACTTCCTCGTCCCCCTCGCCACGTCCGGCGACGCCGACGACCGCGCCAAGTTCCAGACGCTCTACCTCGGCAACGTCGCGCTCCTGGCCGGCAAGGCCGAGGCCGCCCTTGACCAGCTCGACACGCTCTCCCAGACGTCGGCGCAGGGGTCGGTGGCCGCCGCCCACCACAGCGACGGCCGCGCCCGGCTCGTCCTGGTGCTCGTCACGGCCGGTGGGGTCCTGCTCTCCGTCCTGCTCGCCGCGTGGATCACGCGCCTCGTCGTCCGCCCCCTGCGCCGCGTCGTCGACGTCCTGGGCAAGGTCGCCGACGGCGACCTCACCGCGAGCGTCGACATCGACCAGCGCGACGAGGTCGGCCGCATGGCCGTCGCGCTCGGCGCGGCGACGGAGAGCATGCGCCGCACCGTGTCCGGTCTCGACGACGACGCCTCGGCGCTCGCCGTCGCGACCGAGCAGCTCCAGGCTGGCAGCCGTCGCATCGCCGAGGGCGCCCAGGACGTCTCCGACCGCGCCGCCACGGTGGCGCAGGCCGCCGGCGAGGTCAGCGCCAACGTCGGGGGCGCGGCCGCCGGGGCGGAGGAGATGGGGTCCTCGATCCGCGAGATCTCCTCCAACGCGGCCCGCGCGGCCGAGGTCGCGGGCAACGCCGTCCAGGTCGCGGCGGCGACGGGCGACACGATGGCCCAACTCGGCCGCTCGTCCGCCGAGATCGGCGACGTCGTCAAGACGATCACCTCGATCGCCGAGCAGACGAACCTGCTCGC
Organism: Kineococcus endophyticus; assembly: GCF_040796495.1. NCBI lineage: Bacteria > Bacillati > Actinomycetota > Actinomycetes > Kineosporiales > Kineosporiaceae > Kineococcus > Kineococcus endophyticus. Next base: position 167,155 of record NZ_JBFNQN010000012.1, read on the forward strand.
CCTCAACGCGACCATCGAGGCCGCGCGCGCCGGCGACGCGGGCAAGGGCTTCGCGGTCGTGGCGGGAGAGGTCAAGGAACTGAGTTCCCAGACGGCCCGCGCGACCGAGGACATCGCCCGCCGCATCGACGCCATCCAGCGCGACGTGCAGGACGCCGTCGCCTCGATCGGCAGCATCGGCACGGTCGTCGCCGAGATCAGCGACTACCAGGGCACCATCGCGGCGGCCGTCGAGGAGCAGGCCGCCACGACGCAGGAGATGGGGCGCAGCGTCGCCGACGTCGCGACGGGTGCCGGCCAGATCGCCGCGACGATCGACACGGTCGCCGCCGCCGCCCGCTCCACCGGTCTCGGTGCCGCCGAGTCCGACCGCGCCGTGAGCGACCTGGTGGAGATGACCGCGCGCATGCGGTCCACCGTCGCCGGCTTCCGCTACTGACCCGCCCGCTGACCCGCAGGAGAACAGACTCGTGAAGCGCTCCCACCGCGCCCTGTCCACCGCGGCCCTCGGCCTGGCCCTCACCGCCGGGCTCGCCGGCTGCGGGGACGGCACGACCGGCACGACCGCCGCCGCCCCGGCCGAGGCCCCGCACATCGCCTTCCTCGTGCCGTCGACGTCGCTGCGCTCGCTGACCTACGACGTCCCGAACTTCACCGTCGCCCTGCACGAACGCTGCCCGACCTGCGTCGTCGACGTGCAGACGGCCGCGGACCAGGCCACCCAGAACAGCCAGGGCCGGCAGGCCGTGACGGCCGGGGCCAAGGCGGTCGTCCTCGTCGCGATCGACGGCGCGCAGGCGGGCGACCTCGTGAACGCCGCGAAGTCCGCCGACGTCCCCGTCGTCGCCTACGACCGGCTCGTGAAGGACGTCCCGCTCGACTACTACGTGTCGTTCGACGGTGGGGCCGTCGGCAAGCTCGGCGCGCAGGCCATCCTCGACGCGGCGGGCCCGGACACCTCCGGGGGCGCCGTCGTCATGCTCGAGGGCGACCCGGCCGACAACAACGCCGGCCTGTTCGCGGCGGGCGCGCACTCCGTCCTGGACGGCAAGGTCGCGATCGCCGACGAGCGCTACGTCGCGGGCTGGAGCTCGAGCCAGGCCGAGGTCGAGATGACCGAGGCGCTGAAGTCCCTCGGCGGCCGCAAGCTCCTCGGCGTCTACACCGCCTACGACGGCCTGGCCGCCGGTGCGCTGCAGGCGCTGGACAAGGCCGGGTACTCCGGCGTGCCGATCACCGGGCAGGACGCCGAGACCGCTGCCCTGCAGCGCATCCTGGCCGGGACGCAGACGATGACGGTGTTCAAGGACCTCCCGGCGCAGGCCCGCGCGACGGCCACGGTCGTCGCCGACGTCCTGGACGGCAAGACGCCGCAGACCACGGGCACGACGGACAACGGCAGCGGCGCGGTGCCGACCGTGCTGCTGCAGCCGGAGGCCGTGGGCAAGCCGGAGATCACGAGCAAGGTGCTCGCCACCGGCTACACGACGGCCGACGCGCTGTGCGCGGGTGCGGCGAGCACGCTCTGCGCCCAGCAGGGCATCGGCTGACACGACACCGGCGCGCGACCGTTTGCCGCCTCCGGACGGGTGGGTGAAGCTTCACCCACCCGTCCGACCAGAGGAGCACCCGTGAGTCCGAAGACCGTGCCGTTCGTCGTCCAGGCCCAGGGGACGGGGGTCGCCCAGGACCTCACCGTCCCGGGCGACAACCAGCACACCTTCAAGGCCGACACCTACCCGTCGTTCGGCGGGCAGGACGCCGCGCCGAGCCCGCTGAGCTACGCCCTCGGTGCGCTGACCTCGTGCAACCAGGTGACCGGCAGCATCGTGGCGAAGGACCTCGGGGTGCAGCTGGGCACCTGGTCGTTCCAGGTCCAGGGCGACCTGAACCCGGCGGTCATCGGCTCGGGCGCCGAGGGCAACGCGAACTTCGACCGGGTCACCGTCAAGGTGACGGTCGAGACGGACGCCGACGACGCCACCTTCGCGACGCTGCGCGACGAGACCGAGCGCCGCTGCCCGGTGACGCAGCTGTTCAAGCGCAGCGGCACGGACTTCAGCAGCGACTGGGAGCGCCTGCCCCTGTCCTGAGCGGCGGCGAAACCCGGCGCAGCCCGGCGCGCACCGCGGTCAGTCGTCGTCCCCCCGCGACGACCCGCGGTGCGCGTCCGGCCCCAGCAGGTCGTGCAGGACCGCACCGAGGGCCTCCAGGTCCGCGTCCGGCACCGGGAAGAGCGACGTCGCCTCCGAGAACCACACCCCGTCGGCGCACATCCGCGCGACGAGGAGCCGCGCCCGCACGTGCGGCGGCAGACCGTCGAGGTCGAACCAGGTCGACATCCGCTCCTGCCAGCGCGCCGTCAGCGGCTCCCGCAGCCGGGGGTCGGCGAAGACCGCCACGTCGGAGGCGTCGAAGCGCGTGGCGAGCACGAACTCGACGTAGGCGAGGGTGCGCCGTACCGGGCCGGCCTCGTCCGGGTCCTCGCCCAGGACGGTCCGCAGCGCCGTGTCCCAGCGGTCGACGACGTCGTCGACCACCGCCAGCATCAGCCCTTCCTTGCTGCCCACGTGGTGCAGCACACCGGGTTTGGTGATCCCCACCGTCCGGGCGACGGCGTCGAGCGTGACCGGTTCCCCGTGCCGCAGCAGGTCCAGGGTGCCGTCGAGGATCGCGCGCCGCGTCGCCACGAGGGCAGGTTACCTACCGGACGGTCAGTCGATGTCGCCTCCGTCATCCCCTCCGTCCCAACCCTTGACCGGCCGGGACCACGGTCCTACGTTGACGCACGCACTGACATACCAGCTCCTCGCCGGGTCCCCGGGTCCGGCACAGACCGTCAGGAGTCCACGTGCCCGAACTGTTCATCGCCGGTGAGTGGCGCTCCGCCGCGGCCGGCGGGACCCGCGACGTGATGAACCCCTTCGACGGGCAGGTGTTCGAGGTCGTCGACGAGGCCGCCGCGCAGGACGCCGAGGCGGCGGTCCTGGCGGCGCGCACGGCGTTCGACGAGGGGCCCTGGACGCGGACGCCGGTCGCCGAACGGGCCGCCCTCCTGAACCGCGTCGCCGACCTGCTGCAGCGCGACCGCGAGCAGATCGCCCGGACGGAGACGCTCGACACGGGCAAGACGCTCGCCGAGTCCCGCATCGACGTCGACGACGTCACCGCCGTGTTCCGGTACTACGTCCGGGAAGGCGTCGTCGAGGTCGACCGGACCGTCGACGTGGGGCGACCCGAGGTCGTCAGTCGTGTGGTGCACCACCCCGTCGGCGTCTGCACGCTCATCGCCCCCTGGAACTACCCGCTGCTGCAGATCTCCTGGAAGGTGGCCCCCGCGCTGGTCGCGGGGAACACCGTCGTGCTCAAACCCAGCGAGGTCACCCCGCTGACGACGGTCCACCTCGTCCGGCTGCTCGAGGAGGCCGGGGCCCCGCCGGGAGTCGTGAACCTCGTCCTCGGTGCGGGGGGTGCGGTCGGCCCGGCGCTGACGAGCCACCCGGCCGTCGACCTCGTCTCGTTCACGGGCGGCCTCGCCACCGGGCGGGCCATCGCGAAGGCGGCCGCGGACACCGTCAAGCGCGTCACCGTGGAACTCGGCGGCAAGAACCCGAACATCGTCTTCGCCGACGTCGACCTCGACGTCGCGGTCGACACCGTCCTCACGGGGGTGTTCCTGCACTCCGGCCAGGTCTGCTCGGCCGGAACGCGGCTGATCGTCGAGGAGTCCGTCGCGGACGAGCTCGTCGCCGGCGTGGTCGAGCGGGCCCGCCGGATCCGGTTCGGCAACGGCCTGGAGGAGGGGGTCGAGAGCGGCCCCCTCGTCTCGGCGCAGCACCGCGACAAGGTCGAGGGGTACGTCGCTCTCGGGCTGCAGGAGGGAGCCCGGTTGCTCACCGGTGGTCGCCGGCCGGACGCCCCGGAACTGCAGCGCGGGTTCTTCCTCGAACCCACCGTCTTCGACGACTGCGACCGCAGCATGCGGATCGTCCAGGAGGAGACGTTCGGCCCGATCCTCACCGTCGAGCGGTTCCGGACCGAGGAGGAGGCGGTGTTCCTCGGGAACGACACGACGTACGGCCTCGCCGGGGCCGTCCAGACCCTCGACGTCGAGCGCGGCGAACGCGTCGCCGCCGGCCTGCGGCACGGCACGGTGTGGATCAACGACTTCGGCCCCTACGTGCCGGAGGCCGAGTGGGGCGGGCAGCGGATGTCCGGCAACGGCCGGGAACTCGGGCCCGCCGGTCTCGCGGAGTACCGCGAGACCAAGCACGTCTGGCGCACCACCCGGCCCGCGGCCCCGGGGTGGTTCCAGGGCTGAGGCGCGCCGGGCCCTGACCACGGGCAGGAACTTCGAGCACCACTTCGAACACACGGAGGCACGGGTGGAACCCAGCGGTGGTGGTACAGCGGCGAGCGAGGACTCGCACGGGCTCGACGAGTACGGCTACAAACCCGGCCTCGAACGCAGCATCGGTTCCTTCGCCAGCTTCGCGGCCGGCGTCAGCTACATCTCCATCCTGACCGGCACGTTCCAGCTCTTCTACTTCGGCTACGGGACGGCCGGGCCCAGCTACCTGTGGTCCTGGCCGGCGGTCTTCGTCGGGCAGCTCATGGTGGCGCTCTGCTTCGCGGAACTGTCGAGCCGCTACAGCGTGGCGGGCTCCCTCTACAACTGGACCAAGCGCCTCGCGTCCCCGACCGTGGCGTGGGCCGCGGGCTGGACGATGCTCGTCGCCTCCGTCGTGACGCTGGCCGCCGTCGTCCTCGCGGTGCAGCTGACGCTGCCGCAGCTGTGGCCGGGGTTCCAGTTCTTCGGGGACGGCACGGACGCGACCGACTACGCCCTGAACGCCGTCGTCCTCGGCACGGTCGTCGTCGTGTTCACGACCCTCGTCAACGCGTTCGGCGTCAAGCTCATGTCCCGCATCAACTCCACCGGCGTGTTCGTCGAGCTCATCGCCGCCGTCGTCATCATCGTGCTGCTGGCCGTCCACATCACCCGCGGTCCGGACGTCGTCCTGGAGAACCGTGGTGTCGGGACCGACCACTCCGGTGGGTACCTCGGGGCGTTCCTCGTCGCCGCACTGGCGTCGGGCTACGTCATGTACGGGTTCGACACGGCCAGTTCCCTGGGGGAGGAGACGAAGGACCCGCGGCGGACCGCCCCCCGGGCCGTGCTGCGCGCCGTCGTCGCCTCGTTCGTCCTCGGCGGCCTGATCCTGCTGTTCGGGTTGATGTCGGTTCCGGACCTCGACGACCCGCTGCTGGCGTCGTCGAACGGCGGGCTGCAGCACCTCGTCCTGTCGACCGTCGGCTCGGGGTTCGGCAAACCCTTCCTCGTCTGCGTCGTGGTCGCCGTCCTGGTCTGCTCCCTCGCCGTCCACACCGCAACGATCCGGATGATGTTCGCGATGGCCCGCGACAACAACCTCCCCGCGGGCGCGAAGCTCGCCCGCATCAGCCCCAAGCACCGCACGCCGGTCGTCCCGGCCGTCGTCGTCGGTGTCCTGGCCATCGTCATCCTCGTGGTGAACGTGGGGCAGCCGCAGATCTTCCTCGTCCTCACGAGCCTGGCCGTCGGGATGATCTACCTGGCCTACCTGCTCGTGACGATCCCGCTGCTCGTCGCCCGGCTGCGCGGCCGCTGGCCCACCCCCATGCCGGACGGTTCGAGTGCTCCCTTCACGCTCGGCCGCTGGGGGTTGCCCGTCAACGTCCTGGCCGTGCTGTGGGGCGTGGGGATGATGGTGAACCTCCTCTGGCCGCGCGCCGAGGTCTACAACCCGTCGGCGCCGTTCCACTGGTACCTGAAGTGGGGGGCGGTCCTGTTCATCGCCGTCGTCGTGGGCGGCGGGATCCTCTACTACCGCCTGCGCCTGCGCCACACCTCCGGCGTCCTCGCCGAGCACGCCAGCGCACCCGTCGACCTCACCGCCGGCCACGCGGCCGCGGGACGCTCGACCATCGTCGACCCGCAGGAGAAGGAGGGTCCGAAGTGACCTCGGAGACGTCCACCCCGGTGGAGGAGTTCGACTACGTCGTCGCCGGCGGCGGCACGGCCGGCTGCGTCGTGGCCGCCCGGTTGTCCGAGGACCCCGACGTCACCGTCTGCCTCCTCGAGGCCGGCCCGAGCGACGTGGGGGACCCGAACGTCCTCGTCCTCGAGGACTGGATGCACCTGCTGGACTCCGGCTACGACTGGGACTACCCCGTCGAACCGCAGGAGAACGGGAACTCCTTCCTCCGCCACGCCCGTGCCAAGGTGCTCGGCGGCTGCTCCTCGCACAACTCCTGCATCGCCTTCCACCCACCCGCCGAGGGTCTCGACGCGTGGGAGGCGCTCGGCTGCACCGGGTGGGGCGCGGACAGCGTGCTGCCCCTCGTCCGTCGCCTGGAGGACAACGCCGCGCGAGGGCCCCACCACGGGACGTCTGGGCCGGTGCGGCTGCGCGACGTCCCGCCGAACGACCCCTGCGGTGTCGCGCTGCTGCAGGCCGCCGCGTCCGCGGGGTTGCCGACGGTGCAGTTCAACCGCGGAACGACCGTTCGCAACGGCGCGGGCTGGTTCCAGATCAACGCGGGCGAGGACGGCTCCCGCATGTCCACCTCGCACGCCTACCTGCACCCGGTGATGGACTCGCGGCCGAACCTCACGGTGCGGACGGGGTACTGGGTCGAGAAGCTCGTCCTCGAACCCGGTGCCGACGGTTCGCCGCGCGCCACGGGCGTGCAGTTCCTCGCGCCGGACGGGATCCACCACGGTTCCGTGCGTGCTCGCCGCGAGGTCGTGCTGTCGGCGGGTTCCATCGACACCCCGAAGCTCCTCCTGCTCTCCGGTGTCGGCCCGGCGGCGCAGCTGAAGGAGTTCGGTCTGGACGTCCTCGTGGACTCCTCCGGGGTGGGGGAGAACCTGGACGACCACGTCGAGGGGCTCGTGTTCTGGGACGCGCTGCAGCCGATGGTGACGCGGTCGACGCAGTGGTGGGAGATCGGGGTGTTCGCCACGACGGAGCACGCCGCGCCGGACGCGCCGCTGCCTGACCTGATGATGCACTACGGGTCGGTGCCCTTCGACATGAACACCGTCCGCTGGGGCTACCCCACGACGGACAACGGGTTCTGCCTCACCCCCAACGTCACGCAGGGGAGGTCGCGCGGGACGGTGCGGCTGCGGTCGCGCGACTTCCGCGACCGCGCCAAGGTCGACCCGCGCTACTTCACCGACCCCGACGGCCACGACCTCGCCGTCATGACCGCCGGGATCCGGCTCGCACGTCGCATCGTCGAGCAGGCCGAGATGGCGGGCTGGGCCGGCGCGGAACTCGCCCCCGGCAAGGACGTCGTCACCGACGACGAGATCGCCGACTACGCCAAGAAGACGCACAACACGGTGTACCACCCGAGCGCGACGGCGAAGATGGGCCCGGCCTCGGACCCGCTCGCCGTCTGCGACCCCGAACTCCGCGTCCGGGGCGTGCAGGGGTTGCGGATCGCGGACGGGTCCGTCATGCCGTTCCTGCCGGCCGTGAACCCGAACATCCTCACGATGGCCATCGGGGAGAAGTGCGCGGACCTGCTGAAGGCCGCGGGCTGAGTCCGTCGGTCAGACGGTGCCGCCCACCCCCAGCACGGAGAGCAGCTGCAGCTTCTCGTAGCTCTCCGTGCCGGGGACGGCGGTGTAGACCATGAGCAGGTGGGACTGGTCGGGGTCCAGCAACGTCTGGCAGTGCAGTTCCAGCGCGCCGACCTGGGGGTGGACGAAGTGCTTGGGCTCGCGGGGGCGCAACCCCACCTCGTGCCGCTCCCACAGCTCCCGGAGTTCCGCGCTGCGCGCGAGCGCCAGGTCGGCCAGACGGGCGGCGCGGGAGTCCGGCCCGCGGCGCGTGACGACCGTGCGCAGGTGCGACGCGTACAGCCGGGAGAGGTACGGGTGGTCCTCCGGCCGGTACCGCTCCCGGCTGGTGGGGTCGGTGAACCACCGGTACCCGAGGCTGCGCTCCGGACCGGTGAACCTCGTCGTGTCGCCGATCAGGGCTGCGCCCAGCGGCGTCTGGCGCAGCGTCACGCCCAGTTCCGTCACGACCTCGGCGGCCGTGTCCGTCAGCCGGTCGAGGATGCGCAGCACCCCGGGCCCGACGTGGTCCCCGTCCGCGCCGCGGGGCGGCGGGTGGTGCCCGGCCAGGCGGAACAGGTGGTCCCGTTCGTCCAGGGACAGGTGCAGACCCTGCGCGATGGCCGACGTCATCTGCTCGGACGGGTGCGGTCCGCGTTCCTGCTCAAGCCGCGTGTAGTAGTCGGTCGACATGTGGCACAGCGCCGCGACCTCCTCGCGCCGCAGCCCGGACGTCCGACGGCGCAACCCCCGCGGCAGGCCGACGTCCTCCGGCTGCAGGACCTCCCGGCGCCGGCGCAGGAAGTCCGACAGTCCCGCCCGGTCGATGGGGTGTGCAGTCACCGGTCCTCCCGTCGCTCGCGACCCGGTCGGTCCCTTCCTACCTGTGGGTGGCGAGGCGGACCAGGACCCGTCGGTCCCTGGCTGCGGACCTCGGTCCCGGAGAGGGGGATCGGCGGGTCCTGGTTCCGGTCCCGGGTGTCGACCAGGCTCGGTGGGACCACCACCCGCCGCACCCCAGGAGTCGTCGTGCCCCGCACCCCGCACCTCACCGTCCCCGACCTCACCGGCCGGCGCGCCGTCGTCACCGGAGGTGCCGCGGGCATCGGCCTCGGCATCGTCCGCCGGCTCGCGGCCGCCGGGGCCGAGGTCCTCGTCCCGGTCCGCAACCGCGGGCGTGCCGAGGACGCGCTCGCCCAGGTCCGCCGCGAGGTCCCCGGCGCTCGCGTGCGCCTGCACGACCTCGACCTCTCCTCGCTCGCGTCGATCGCCGCCTTCGGCCGCGAGCTGCTGGCGGAGGACGAACCCGTCCACCTGCTCGTCGCGAACGCGGGCGTCATGACGCCCCCGTCCCGGCGGGAGACCGCCGACGGGTTCGAGCTGCAGCTGGGCACGAACCACCTCGGGCACGTCGCCCTCGTGGGCCACCTCGCGCCGCTGCTGGTCCGCGGCCGGGCGTGGGTGACGTCGCAGGTCAGCGTCGCGGCCCGCAGCGGTGCGGTGCACTGGGACGACCTGAACTGGGAGCGGTCCTACGCCGGCGGCCGTGCCTACAGCTCGTCGAAGATCGCCCTCGGGTTGTTCGGCCTGGAACTGGACCGTCGCAGCCGCGCCGCGGGGTGGGGCATCACGAGCAACCTCGTCCACCCGGGGGTCGCACCGACCACCCTGCTCGCTGCCCGCCCGGAGATGGGACGGGAGCGGGACACCCCGGCGGTCCGGGTGATCCGGACGCTGTCGCGCGCCGGGATCCTGCTCGGGACGGCCGACAGCGCCGCTCTTCCGGCTGTGCTCGCCGCCACGTCCCCGGCGGCGTCGGGCGGCCGGCTCTACGGGCCGGCAGGCCCCGGTCACCTGGGTGGGGCGCCCGCCGAGCAGACCCTCTACCGGCCCCTGCGCGACGCCGCTGCAGCGCAACGCGTCTGGCAGGTGTCGCAGGAGCTCGTCGGCGTGGACATCGCAGCCGCAGCGCACGTCTGACGCCCTTGGGGGCCGAGGTGCAGTCGCTGCCAGGATGGGCGGGTGCCGACCGCCCCCTGGCCCGCCCGCTCCGGCTCGCTCGTCCTGCGGGACCCGCGTCCCGACGAGATCGACGAGCTGCTCGCCCTCCGCAACGACCCCGCCGTCAACCGCTGGATGCTGAAGACCCACGCCGAGCCGGAGGCGTTCCGCCGCGAGTGGCTGGCCGTCCCCGACAGCGCCACCGACTTCTCCTGCGTCGCCGACCTCGACGGCCGTGCCGTCGGCCTGGGGTTCCTCGACGTCGTCGACGGCATGGGTCAGCCGGGGATGCCGGTGGGCACGCAGGCCGGCATCGGCTACGTGCTCGCGCCGGACGTCTGGGGCCGGGGCCTGGCCACCGACCTCGCCCGCGGCCTGCTGACGGCCGCCTTCGACGTGCTGGGGCTGCGCCGCGTCACGGCCGGTTGCTACGCCGACAACCACGCGTCGGCGCGCGTGCTGGAGAAGGCCGGGATGAGGCGCGAGCAGCACGGCGTGCAGGACTCCTGGCACGCCGAGCTCGGCTGGGTCGACGGCTGCGAGTACGCGCTGCTGGCGCACGAGTGGGCCGCGCGGCGCGACGTCGGGACCGCGTGACCCGGTGCTCAGCACGTTCCTCGTCGAGCACCGCTGGGTCACGCCCGTCCTGCTGCTGGTCCTCGTGGTGGCCGGTCTCCTCGTCGGGCCCGGGCTCGTGCGGCGCCCGCGGCTGGCCTGGGCCCTGGCGGGCCTGTCCGTCCTGCCGCTGCTGGCGCTGACGCTGGTGCCCACGAGCCGCGAGCTCGTCGCCGGCTGCGAGGTGCAGTGGGCGTGGCCGACCCCGGCGCGGGTCGAGGCGTTCGCGAACCTGGTGCTGTTCGTCGGGCCGGTGTTCCTGGCCGGCGCGGCGACCCGCCGTTGGCTCCTCGCCGCCGCCGCGGGCAGCGCCTCCTCTGCGCTCGTCGAGCTGCTGCAGGCCGTCGTCCCGTTGCTGGGCCGCTCCTGCGACACGAACGACTGGCTGGCGAACACCCTCGGGTCGGTGCTCGGGGGAGCCCTGGCCCTGCTGGTGCTGCGGCTGGCCCGGCGGCGCGCAGTCGTGCGCGTGGACTGACCGCACCCGGCCCACCCGCGGGGCGCCTACCCCCAGTCCCCGCCCACGAGCAGCTCGGCCACGGCCCGCTGTCCCTCCGCCGGCAGGTCGCGCACCGGCCGCGGCAACCCGGCCCGCGGCACCACCCCGAGTTGCTCCGCGAACGCCGCCGCCACCCGCAGGCTCCCGTGCGCGGCCATCAGCGACCACAACGGCTCCAGCCGCGCCTCGATCCGCCGCACCCGCTCGTCGTCTCCGGCCAGGACGGCCGAGGTGAGGTCGAGGCACGTCCGGGGCAGCACCCCGGCCACGACGGAGTACCAGGTGTCGCAGCCGGCGCGCAGCCCGCGCACGGCGAACGCGTCCCCGGAGACGCCGAGGGTCACGCCGGGCGCGACGGCTCCGCGCAGGTCGGTGATCCAGGTGCGGGCCGCGTCGGGGTCCGCCGGCACACCGGGCAGCTTGAGGGAACCCACGCCGGGCAGCCGCCCCACCCGAGCGCGCAGCTCGTCCGTGAAGGTGAACCCGGTCGTCCGCGGGTTGTCGTAGACGCACACCGGCACGGACGCCGCCGCCGTCACGTCCTCGTAGAGCCCGAACACCTCGTCGTCAGTGAGCGGCTGGTACGAGAGCGGCGCCAGCAGCAAGCCGGCGGCTCCCGCCTGCTGGGCGTCCTCGACCACGGCGAGCACCTCGCGGGTGCTCAGCGCCCCGACCCCGACGACGACCGGCACGTCGCCCGCCGCCTCGACCGCCGCCCGCGCGAGCCGGGCCCTCTCGCTCCGTTCGAGGTAGGCGTAGCTGCCGGTCGAGCCGAGCGCGCCGATCGAGTCGACGCCCGCGGCCGCCGAGCGCTCCACGAGGGCGACGAACCCCCGCTCGTCGACGGCGTCCCCGTCGAAGGGCGTGAGGACGAAGGCGGACAGCGGGCCGAGCACGGGACCTCCCAGGGTGGCGGTCCTCGGAGGCTACCGAGCGGTTGAACGCCGGACTGCAGGTCGCCGGGACCCGTGCCAGCCTGCCGCCATGACCTCCGCCCCCGGCACCTCGGCCCCCGTCACCACGACCGGGGTCAGCCACGTCCGGCTCACGGTTCGCGACCTCGCCGCCTCGCGCCGCTTCTACGACGCCCTCTTCGGCTGGGACGTCGCCTTCGAACTGCCCGCCGACGCGGACGACGAGACCCGCGAGAAGTTGTGGTTCCTCTTCGGCGGCGTCATCTACAGCACCCCCGGCGGTGGCCTGCTGGGCCTGCGCCCCGTGGCCTCGGCGGACGACGCGTTCTCCGAAGACCGGGTCGGGCTGGACCACCTCGCCTTCGGCGTCGCCGACCGCGCGGCTCTCGACGCGGCCGTCGACCGGCTCGACTCCCTGGGCGCGCAGCACGAAGGCGTCAAGGACGCCGGCGGCCTGTGGATCCTGGAGTTCCGCGACCCCGACGGGATCGCACTGGAGCTGGCCGCGCCCAAGGGCTGACACCGGCCGCCCCGCGGGAGGGTGGAACGTTGACTCCCCGGTGACGATCATCGTCACCGGGGAGTCAACGTTCCCCTCGAGACGCACCTCACCCCCCGACCAGGCGCCGCCGCAACTCCGAGGCGTACCGCCGCACCGCCGCCACGAGCTCCTCCCGTCTCGCGCCGTCCACGGCGCCGCTCTCGAACGTCACGGCCAGGCTCGCGACGGGCCACCCCGCGCGGTCGGTCACGGCCACCGCGACGGACGCGAACCCCGCGGTGATCTCCCCGTCCTCGACGGCGAACCCCCGCTGCCGCGTCCGCACCAGCTCAGCCCGCAGCTCCCGCAGCGTCGTCGTGCCCCGCCCGTCCAGGGCCGCAGCGTCGGGGAACAGCGCGCGCACCTGCTCCCTCGGCAGTTCCGCCAGCAGTGCCCGCCCGCTCGCCGTGAGGTGCGAGGGCAGCCGCACCCCCACGTCCGTGACGAGCGCGGGCCGGCGCGGTGCCCGTTCCTCCACGAGGTAGACGACCTCGCGGCCCACGAGCACGGCCAGGTGCGCGGACTCCCCGACCCGGTCGACGAGCGCGGCCAGCACGGGCCGCCCCAGCCGGGTCACGGGTTCCTGCCGCACGTACCCGGAGCTGAGCTCGAACGCCGCGATCCCCAGGCCGTACCGCCGCGCCTCGGGGAAGTGCAGGACGAAACCCTGCTCGGCCAGCTCGCCGAGCAACCGGTAGACGCTCGACCGCGGCAGGTCGAGGGCCCGCGCGAGCGTCGCCGCGGCGACCGGCCCCTGCTGCGCCGCCATGAACGAGAGGATCCGCAGCGCCGCCCCGACGGTCGGCGCACCCAGGGACGTGGCCATGCCGAGAGTGTCCAGCATCCTGGACAACGACGCCGCGCCAGGCGCTGACGGGACGCCCCCCGCGCTGCAGAGTGAGGGACGTGAAGAACGTCCTCGTCTCCACCGGACCGGTCAGCGTCGCCGACCTCGTCGCCGTCGCCCGCCACGGTGCCCTCGTCGAGCTCGACCCCGCGGCCCTCGACGCCGTGGAGGAGTCGCGCGCGCGCATCGAGGCCCTGGCCGACGACGTCGAACCCCACTACGGCATCTCCACGGGTTTCGGGGCCCTGGCCACCAAGCACATCCCCACCGACCAGCGCACCGCGTTGCAGCGCAGCCTCGTCCGCTCGCACGCCGCGGGTTCCGGCGCCGAGGTCGAGACGGAGGTCGTGCGCGCGACGATGCTGCTGCGCCTGTCGACGCTCATGACCGGCCGCACCGGCGTCCGCGCGCGCACGGCCCGCGCCTACGCCGACCTGCTCAACGCCCACCTCACCCCGGTGGTCACCGAGTACGGCTCCCTCGGCTGCTCCGGCGACCTCGCGCCGCTGGCCCACTGCGCCCTCGCCGTCATGGGGGAGGGTCACGTCCGCACCCGCGACGGGGAACTCCTCGACACCGCCGACGCCCTCGCCGCCGCCGGCCTGGAACCTGTCGTCCTCGCCGAGAAGGAGGGCCTGGCCCTCATCAACGGCACCGACGGGATGCTCGGTCAGCTCGCCCTCGCCCTCGACACCCTCGACGTCCTGTTCGCGACGGCCGACCTCGCCGCGGCGCTGTCCGTCGAGGCGCTCCTCGGCAGCGACGCTGTGTTCGCCGACGACCTGCAGCAGCTGCGGCCCCAGCTCGGCCAGCGCGTCGCCGCGGGGAACATCCGGAGGGCGCTCGCGGGCTCCCCGATCGTCGCGAGCCACCAGGGCCCGGAGTGCACGCGCGTCCAGGACGCGTACTCGCTGCGCTGCGCCCCGCAGGTCCACGGCGCCGGCCGCGACACCGCCGCCCACGCCCGTGCGGTCGCCGAGCGGGAACTCGCCGCGGCCGTCGACAACCCCGTCGTGACCCTGGACGGCCGGGTCGAGTCGAACGGGAACTTCCACGGCGCCCCCGTCGCCTACGTCCTGGACTTCCTCGCCATCGCGGTCGCCGACCTCGCCAGCATCTCCGAACGTCGCACCGACCGGTTCCTCGACAAGGCCCGCAACCAGGGTCTGCCGCCGTTCCTCGCGCACGACGCCGGCGTCGACTCCGGGTTGATGATCGCGCAGTACACCGCGGCCGGGATCGTCTCCGAGCTCAAGCGCCTCGCCGTCCCCGCGAGCGTCGACTCGATCCCGAGTTCGGCCATGCAGGAGGACCACGTGTCGATGGGCTGGGCGGGGGCGCGGAAACTGCGCCGCGCGCTCGACGGTCTGACCCGCGTCCTGGCGATCGAGGTCATGACCGCGACCCGCGCCCTCGACCTGCGTGGACCCCTCGAACCCGCCCCCGTCACCGGGGAATTGCTGCGCCTCGTCCGCACCGTCGTCGAAGGCCCCGGCCCCGACCGGTTCCTCGCCCCCGAGATCGAGGCCGTCACCGGTCTCGTGGCTTCGGGACAGCTCGTGTCCGCCGCCCGCTCCGTCACCGAGATCGACTGAGGAGAACCGCATGTCCGCGAACACCCACGGGCCGCGTCCCGTCCGCGCCCACCGCGGGAACGAGCTCCACACGAAGAGCTGGCAGACGGAGGCCCCGCTGCGGATGCTCATGAACAACCTCGACCCCGAGGTCGCGGAACGTCCCGACGACCTCGTCGTCTACGGCGGGACCGGCAAAGCCGCCCGGTCGTGGGAGGCCTACGACGCGATCGTCCGCACCCTGGAGACCCTCGAGGACGACGAGACCCTCCTCGTCCAGTCCGGCAAACCCGTCGGGGTGTTCCGCACCCACGCCTGGGCCCCTCGCGTCCTCATCGCGAACTCCAACCTCGTGGGCGACTGGGCCACCTGGCCGGAGTTCCGCCGCCTCGAGGCCCTGGGCCTGACGATGTACGGCCAGATGACCGCCGGGTCGTGGATCTACATCGGTACCCAGGGGATCCTCCAGGGAACCTACGAGACGTTCGCCGCCGTCGCGGACAAGTCCTTCGGTGGAACCCTCGCCGGGACCATCACCCTGACCGGCGGGGCCGGCGGGATGGGCGGCGCGCAGCCGCTCGCGGTGACCCTCAACGAGGGCGCCGTCCTCGTCGTCGACGTCGACCGCGCCCGGTTGCAGCGCCGCGTCGACCACGGCTACCTCGACGAGCTCGCCGACGACCTCGACGACGGCCTGGCCCGCGTGGTCGCCGCCCGCGACGCCCGCCGCCCGCTGTCCGTGGGCGTCGTCGGGAACGCCGCCACGGTGTTCACCGAACTCCTCGACCGGGGCGCTCCCATCGACGTCGTGACCGACCAGACGTCGGCGCACGACCCCCTGAGCTACCTGCCCGAGGACGTCACGGTCGAGGAGTGGCACGAGCTCGCGGCGAAGGACCCCGAGGAGTTCACCCGCCGCTCGCGCGAGGCGATGGCCAAGCAGGTGAAGGCCATGGTCGATTTCAAGGACCGCGGCGCGGAGGTGTTCGACTACGGCAACTCCATCCGCGAGGAGGCCCGCCTCGGCGGGTACGACCGCGCGTTCGAGTTCCCCGGGTTCGTGCCGGCCTACATCCGCCCGCAGTTCGCCGAGGGGCGGGGCCCGTTCCGCTGGGCCGCGTTGTCCGGCGATCCCGCGGACATCGCCCGCACCGACCGCGCCATCCTCGAACTGTTCCCCGACGACGAGAAGCTGCGTCGCTGGATCACCGCGGCGGGGGAGAAGGTCCACTTCGAGGGGTTGCCCGCGCGCATCTGCTGGCTCGGCTACAAGGAACGCCACCTCGCCGGCTTGAAGTTCAACGAGCTCGTCGCGAACGGCGAGATCTCCGCACCGATCGTCATCGGCCGCGACCACCTCGACTCCGGCTCGGTGGCCTCGCCGTACCGGGAGACCGAGGCCATGGCCGACGGGTCCGATGCGATCGCCGACTGGCCCCTGCTCAACGCGCTGCTCAACACGGCCTCCGGCGCGACGTGGGTGTCCCTGCACCACGGCGGCGGCGTCGGCATCGGTCGCTCGATCCACGCCGGTCAGGTCACCGTGGCCGACGGCAGCCCCCTCGCGGCGGAGAAGATCGAACGCGTCCTCACGAACGACCCCGGCACGGGGGTCATGCGGCACGTCGACGCCGGGTACGACCGCGCGGCCGAGGTGGCCCGCGAGCGCGGTCTGCGCGTCCCGATGTGGGAACAGTGACCTTCCACGCGCAGAGCGCCTGGCTGGACGGCGCGGTCGTCCGGGACGTGCGGATCGAGGTGGCCGCCGGTCGGATCACGGCGGTCACCCCGGGCGTGGGTGCGGAACCGGGGGACGAGGTGCTGAGCGGCCTGGTGTTCCCGGGGTTCGCGAACGCGCACTCGCACGCGTTCCACCGCGCCCTGCGGGGGCGCACCCACGCGGATGGCGGGACGTTCTGGACCTGGCGCACCGCGATGTACGACCTCGCGGGGCGCCTTGACCCCGAGTCCTACCGGGAACTGGCGACGGCCGCGTTCACCGAGATGGTGCTCGCGGGCTGGACCGCGGTCGGGGAGTTCCACTACCTGCACCACCGCCCCGACGGGACCCCGTACGAGGACCCGAACGCCATGGCCCTCGCCCTGCGCGACGCGGCCCGGACGGCGGGCATCCGCCTCGTACTGCTCGACGCGCTGTACCTGACCTCGGCGCCCGGGGAACCCGCGCTGCCCGAGCAGCGCCGGTTCTCCGACGGCGACGTCCGGGCCTGGGCGCGGCGGGTCCGGCAGCTCCCGTCCGACGAGTTCTTCCGCGTCGGGGTGGCGGCGCACTCGGTGCGCGCCGTCGCGCCGGCGGACCTGTCGGTGGTGGCCGAGACGGCGTGGGACCTCGGCGCCCCGGTCCACGTCCACCTCTCCGAGCAGCCCGCGGAGAACGAGGCCTGCCGCCGCGCCTACGGCTGCACCCCGACCGAACTGCTCGACCGCGCGGGAGCCCTCAGCCCCGCGCTGTCCGTCGTCCACGCGAACCACGTCACCGACGCCGACGTCGCCCTCCTCGGGGCGCGGCAGGCGTCGGTCGTGGCGTGCCCGACGACGGAAGCCGACCTCGGTGACGGGGTGGGCCGCGCCCGGGCCCTCGCCGACGCCGGAGCCGTGCTGGCGCTGGGCACCGACCAGCACGCCGTCGTCGACCCGTTCGCCGAGACCCGGGGGCTCGAGGCGGCCGCGCGGCTCGGCTCGCTGCGGCGCGGGGTGTTCGACCCCGCCGACCTGGTCGCCGCGCTCACGACGGGCGGCCACCGCAGCCTCGGTCTGGAGGGCGGGACGATCGCCGTCGGCCAGCCCGCCGACCTCGTCGCCGTCCGCACCGGGTCCGTCCGCACGGCCGGGTCCGACCCCGCCCAGCTCGCGATGACGGCCACCGCGCAGGACGTGACGCACGTCGTCGTGGCGGGGGAGGTCCGCGTCCGCCAGGGTGGACACACGGCGGTGGGGGAGGACCGCGTCGCCGACGTCCTGCGGAGGTTCGCGTGAGCACGCTCTACACCGGCATCGCCGAACTCACGACGAACGACCCCGAACGGGCCACGCCGCAGGACCCGCTGGGCCGGATCCTCGACGCGGCGCTGGTCGTCGACGACGGCCTCGTCGCCTGGACGGGGCCCGCGAGCGCCGCCCCCGACGCGGACGAGCGCATCGGCGTCTGCGGCCGTGCGGTCCTGCCCGGCTGGGTGGACTCGCACTCCCACCTCGTCTTCGCCGGCGACCGGACCAGCGAGTTCGAGGCCCGGATGGCGGGTATGCCCTACGCCGCGGGGGGCATCGCCACCACCGTCGCCGCGACCCGTTCCGCGACCGACGAGGACCTGCGCCGCAGCCTGCGCCGCCACGTCGCCGAGGCCCGCGCGCAGGGGACGACGACGCTGGAGACGAAGACCGGGTACGGCCTCACACCCGCCGAGGAACTGCGGGCCGCCCTGCTGGCCGCCGAGTTCACCGACGAGGTGACCTGGCTCGGAGCCCACATCGTCGCCCCGGGCGAGGAACCCGCCGACTACCTCGCCGAACTCGTCGGCCCGCAGCTGCAGGCCGTGCGCGACCACGTCCGCTGGGCCGACGTGTTCTGCGAGACGGGGGCCTTCGACGAGGAGCAGTCCCGGACGGTCCTGCTCGCAGCGCGAGACGCCGGGCTGGGCCTGCGCGTCCACGGCAACCAGCTCGGTCAGGGTCCCGGCGTGCGGCTGGCCGTCGAGGTGGGGGCCGCCAGCGTCGACCACTGCAACCACCTGTCCGACGCCGACGTCGACGCCCTCGCCGGCTCCGACACCGTCGCCACCGTCCTGCCGGCCTGCGACCTGTCGACCCGTCAGCCGCTCGCTCCCGCCCGGCGGCTCCTCGACGCCGGCGCGACGGTCGCGATCGCCAGCAACTGCAACCCCGGTTCCAGCTACACGAGTTCGGTGGCGTTCTGCGTCGCGACCGCCGTGCTGCAGATGGGGCTGACCGTCGCCGAGGCCGTGCACGCCGCGACCGCCGGCGGGGCGCAGGCGCTGCGCCGCACCGACGTCGGCCGGCTCACCGTCGGCGCTCGCGCCGACCTGCACGTGCTCGACGCGCCGTCGGTCACCCACCTCGCCTACCGGCCCGGGGTGCCGTTGACGCATTCCGTCCACTGAGCGGGCACCCCTGCGCCATGCTGCGACGGTGACCGCGGTCTGCGACGCCCCCGAGCTCGTGCTGCACGAGCGCGGCCGGGTGTTCTCGAACCGGCACCACTACGACGTCCTGTCGCCCGAGGGTGCGCCCCTGGCCGAGGTGGTGGAGGAGGTCCGGCTCGGATTCCTCGGCGCCGTGGTCTCGAGCCGCTACGTCGTGGTCGTGGACGGCGCCGCGCAGCTCTTCGTGGAACGTCCCGGCACCTGGGGCCGTCTGGAGTTCCACGCCGTGCGCCCCGACGGCAGCCCGCTCGGGCGGGTGCGGCAGGAGAACTCCATCGGTGCGCCGCGCTTCGAGGTGGCGACCCCGGACGGCGTCCTGGCCCGGATGACGGGCGGCGCGTGGGGCAGCCGGGAGTGGACGGTGACGCTGCACGCCGATCCGCGGCCGACGAGCCTGCGCAAGGGCGGGGAGGTGATCGGCGGTGTGCACCGCAGGAAGCGTTCCCTCGACCGGGTCCTCGTCGACGCCGACGAGTTCGCGCTGAGCACGGACCCCGCGCTGGACCCCGACCTGCGCGCCCTCCTCCTCGTCGGCGTCGTGGCTCTCGACGGCGTCCGCGACCGGCAGAAGAGTTCGGGGGACTGACGTGGCGCGCCGCAGACTCCGCCGCCGTCCCCACCGCCGACGCGACAAGGCCCTCGAGGTCGCCGAGGGCGCCGGCGACCTCCTGGACCTGGGGTCCCTGGTCTGGACCGTCGTCAAGATCCCCTTCAAGGTCGTCAAGGCCGTCTTCGACGTCTGGAACTAGGACGGCGGGTCCACGGGGGACCCGTCCGCGTGCTGGTCGGGGTGCTGCTCGCGGTACTCCTGCAGGCTCAGGCCCAGCCGACGGGCGCTCGCCCGGTCCTCGGTGTCGACGAACTGGTTCCAGTCGTCGACCACGCGCTGCGTGAGCTTCGGCTCCACGAAGCAGGCGTACGTCCCGTCCGGGGGCAGGTCCGCGGGTGGGGTGCACATCGAGTCACCCTCGTACTCCGTCGGGTCGAAGCAGCTCGTCCAGTACAGCCCGTCGTGCTCGTCGGGGGCAGTGGTCGACAGCTCCTCGTCCGTCGGCTGGTGCCACGTGCAGGTGCGGCTCGGCATCGAGGTCGCCATCGGCCCACCCTGCAACCACTCGAAGCGCGCGGCGTCAGCGTCCTCCTGCGCTGACGAGGCGTCCGGTGCACTGGTCGCGGAGCCGCTCGGCGATGCGCCGGCCACGGGTGCCGCCGACTGGCTCCCGCACGCCGCGGCGGTCAGGACGAGAGCTGCGAGGGGCAGGACGAGCACGGGACGCACCCGCCGACCCTGCCAGCAGGAACCTCCTGACCGGCGCGAACGCGGCCCGCTCACCCGTCCGGCCCAGCGTCCCGCGGGTGGGAGGATCGGGAGGTGACGACCGCTCCCGCCTTCGGCCTCCTCCTCGACGTCGACGGCCCGATCGCCAGCCCCGTGACCCGCTCGATCAGCGCCCCCGGCCTGCTCGAGAGCCTGCTGGAACTGCTCGCCGCGGGGATCCCGGTCGTCTTCAACACCGGCCGGTCCGACGCGTTCCTGCGCGAGCAGGTGATCGGCCCCGTCCTCGCCGCCGGTCTGCCCGCGGCCGCCCGGCTGCACGCGGTGTGCGAGAAGGGCGCGGTGACGTTCAGCGTCACCGCCGACGGCGTGGGCCCCGTGGAGGTCGACGAGACCGTCGTCGTCCCGCGTGACGCGGCCGTCCGGCTGGAAGCGCTGGCGCGCACCGACTTCGCCGACCTCGTGTTCGTCGACGCGGGCAAGCGCGCCATGGTGTCGATCGAGCAGCGCCTCGAGGTCGACTCCGCGACCTACCTCGCCCGCCAGCCCGAGTACGAGAAGGCCGCGCTGGAGGTCTTCGCCGACCTCGACCTCGGCGTGACCTGGAAGGGCGCGACGATGCCCGACGCCCGGGGCGGCGTGGACTGGCGGATCGACCCGACGATCATCTCCACCGACATCGAGTCCGTCCTGCTCGGCAAGGACCGCGGGGCCGAGATGGCGCTGCGGATGCTGGCGCAGGACGGCGAGCTGCCGACCGCCTGGCGCACCGTCGGCGACTCCCGCACCGACTACGCCATGGCCGACTGGCTGCACGCCCAGGGCCACGACGTCGTGCACGTCGACGTCCGCCCCGCCGACGGCGTCCCCACGACCCCGTACCCCGTCCTGGAACCCCGCCACACCGTCCACGACGAGGCCGGCGCGGCCTGGCTCGCCCGTCTCGCCGCCGCGGTGCGCGGGGAGGCGGAGGACGACCGGGACTTCGACGCGTGAGGGTCATCGCCAGTTCGGGTCCAGCGACAGCGAGGTCGTCGCATCGGCCATCCAGGCGGAGAACTCCTCCACCGTGACGAACAGCGGCTGACCGTCCAGTCGCTGGGTGACATCGATCAGACGGCCCAGCGCCACGTCGGGGCCCTCGGCGGTCACCGCCGTGAGAGCCTCGTCGGCCAGCGGGCCGATGTCTGAGCTGACGCGGGCCTCCAGTCCCGTCGCGAGGGCATGCTCTGCCTCCGCCAGCAGCAACGCCGTGGCGAGGGCCTCGGCCGTCTCGTCCTCCAGCGCAGCGATGCGCTCGGCGCTCTCGGCGTCGGGCTCGACCGCGTGACGGGACAGGGTCGACACGGCGGCGCGCAGGCCCTGGGCGATGAGGGTCGCTGCCAGCTGCCCGACGAGCCCGCCGACGAGACCGGCCACGAGCGGGGCCGGTATGACCGTCTGCGCGAGCCCGCTGCAGGCGCTGACCAGCGTCACTCGGAGGGCGGCCTCGCAGCACCGCGCGGCCAGTTCTCCCGCGTCGATCTCCTCCCGGGCGAAGGCCAGGCCGGCGTCCGTGACGTCGGCGACGGCGGCCGCCACCGCGGCCGGCGTCGACCCCCGCCCCAGGAACTCCGGGAGGTTCCCGGCTCGGACCGCGATCGCCACGGCCTGGTGCAGTCCGGCGGCCGCCGCCGACCGAGTTGCACCCATGGCGGCCGCGCCCGCGGCCGTGGCGGCAGCCGCCGCCGCCGAGGTTTCCCCCGCCCGGACCCTCGCGGCCTGCTTCGCCGCCTCGACGACCCCGGCGAGGACGGCACCGGCCGCCGCTCCGGCGGCCACCGCGGACCCGACCTCGCGGGACCCCGCAGCGGTGGCCTGCCGATCGCCCCACCGCAACGGGTTCCGGGCCGCCCGGTGGGCTTCGTCAGTGGACACCGGACGGCTGGTGATCCTCTTGCCGTCCTCGGTGACGGCCCGCAGGGTGTCGGTGACGTGGGCGCGGGCATCGACGTAGTCGCCGTACCGCAGGCCTTCAGGGGTCATCCGCAGCCGCCGGTCCAGGAGGTTCCGCACCGGCGCAGCCATGTCCTCGGCGACGAGACGTCGCTGCCCGGCGTACCCAGCCCGGGCGACGCCGCTCGCCGCGGCACTCGTCCTGCCGAGCAGCTTCGCCTGCGCGGCCGCCAGCAGACGGCCTCCCTCGTCCCGGACGTGCAGGTCGGCGGGCGCGTTCTGCGACCCACCCTTCACCCACTCGGTGGTCGACGCGCGGATGCGCGAGCCCTGTGCGATCGCGTCCCGGTTGAAGCCCGCCTCGTGCATCACCTCGAAGAGATGACCGGCGCGCTGGGGGAGCGTGACGTTGCGGTACCGCTGCCCGACCTGCCGCGCCAGGTCGCGGATGCGCAGCGCTTCGGTCGTCTGGGCCGCGGAACGCCGGGTCGCGGCGTTGACCAGGGTCCACGCCGCGCTGCGTGTCACCGCCCGACCGGCCCGCCGTGCGAGCTTCTCCTCGTCAGCGCTCACGAGGAGACCTGCTCCCGGAGCTCCCGCAGCCGACGGTGTGCATCAGCCGTGACCTCGCCCGACAGCTCGGTCACCTCCCCGTCCGCCCCGACGAGAGCGGTCCCCATGACGGTGATCGTGGTGGTCACCAACGAGACGGTGGACGCCACGCGGGCCCGGTCCTCAGGAGAGTAGGCCGAGTAGTCGTCGTCGCGTTCCACCAGCACACTCAGCTCGTCCACCGACGTGATCGCCTCCCCTCGGAGCTCATCGAGCAGG
Organism: Kineococcus endophyticus; assembly: GCF_040796495.1. Lineage (NCBI taxonomy): Bacteria > Bacillati > Actinomycetota > Actinomycetes > Kineosporiales > Kineosporiaceae > Kineococcus > Kineococcus endophyticus. Next base: position 189,984 of record NZ_JBFNQN010000012.1, read on the forward strand.
GACCGCACCTCCCGACTGCGGCGGAGGACCGTGCTGGTGCGTCGTTCGGACTGCTCCAGGTCGGCCTCGGCGGCGTCCAGCTGTCTACCCCCGTCCCGCTGTCGGTCGCGCTGCCGTCGTCCCTGCCAGGTGAGGACCCCGACGGTGGCCGCGAGGGCAGGAGCCGCCACCAGACCCCCGAGGACGATCGTGCCGAGAGCCACCCCGCCCCCACCGGCCGCCAGGGACCCGCCGCCGAGCGCCGCCAGCGTTGCGCTCGTGGCCGCGGCACCGGACAGGCCGGAGATGGCGGTGCCGGTCGACGCCACACCGAAGGCGCCGGCAGCGACGAAGGCGCCTGCTCCCGCACCGACGCCCGCACCCAGCCCACCAGCCAACGCACCGATCGCGTGGAGGGCGTTCAGCCTCACCTGCGTGACCTCGACTTGCGGGGCCGCACCCGCGGTGGGCAAGTCGATGCCGGCCAGTTCCGCGAGGTCCACGTTCTTCAGGCGCGAGAAGACGTCGCGGAAGGGGACGAGGACCTCGTCGTGCACCTCGCGACGCTGCTGCTCCTGGGCTCGGCTCTCCCTCTCCGCTCGGGTCACGAGCGCGGCGTGCCGATCCTCCAGCTCCTCGGACCGGGACCGGTTGGCGCGAGCCAACCGGACGGCCTCGACCCAGGCGATGTCCACCCAGTCCCCCTCGCCTCGTCGCGGTCCTCGCGCCGCTCGGGGCGAAGACGTCTCGTCCGGCCATGCAATCACTGTGAGCGACTATTCCGCTACTGAGTGCGATATCTAGGGAAGCATGACGGCGTATGGCGACTCGTCAGACGTCGTCATGACTCGGTAGACGTCACCCGCTCCTGCTCGTCGTGGCTGACCCGCCGGCCTGACCTACGCTCTCCCCGTGCCCGAGCAGCCCCCCACCCCCGCCGTCGACACCCAGTACGAGGACCTCCTGCGCCACGTGCTGGCGAACGGGACCCCCAAGTCCGACCGCACGGGCACGGGCACCCGCAGCGTCTTCGGCCACCAGATGCGCTTCGACCTCTCCCGCGGCTTCCCGCTCGTCACGACCAAGCGGGTCCACTTCAAGTCCGTCGCGCTCGAGCTGCTGTGGTTCCTGCGCGGCGAGGGCAACGTGCGGTGGCTGCAGGAACGCGGCGTCACGATCTGGGACGAGTGGGCCGACGCCAACGGCGACCTCGGCCCCGTCTACGGCGTGCAGTGGCGCTCCTGGCCCACGCCCGACGGCCGGCACGTCGACCAGATCAGCGAGGTCCTGCAGACCCTGCGGACGAACCCGGACTCCCGGCGCATGGTCGTCTCGGCCTGGAACGTCGCCGAGCTCGACAAGATGGCGCTCGCCCCCTGCCACGCCTTCTTCCAGTTCCACGTGGCCGACGGCAAGCTGTCCTGCCAGCTCTACCAGCGCTCCGCGGACCTCTTCCTCGGTGTCCCGTTCAACGTCGCCAGCTACGCGCTGCTGACGGTCCTCGTGGCGGCCGAGGTGGGTCTGGAACCCGGGGACTTCGTCTGGACGGGTGGCGACGTCCACATCTACGACAACCACGTCGACCAGGTGCGCGAGCAGCTCACCCGCGCCCCGTACCCGTTCCCGACGCTGCGGGTCGCGCCCAAGCCGCTCTTCGACGTCGCCTACGAGGACCTCGAGGTCGTCGGGTACCAGCACCACCCGACGATCAAGGCCCCCGTGGCCGTGTGATGGCCGTCTGATGATCGGTCTGGTCTGGGCGCAGTCCCGGAACGGCGTCATCGGGGTGGACGGCCGCATCCCGTGGCGCATCCCCGAGGACATGGCGCACTTCTCCGCGCTCACCACGGGCGCCACCGTCGTCATGGGCCGCGCGACCTGGGAGTCGCTCCCGCCCCGCTTCCGTCCGCTGCCGGACCGTCGCAACGTCGTCCTGTCCCGGACCGCCGGCTACGACGCCCCCGGTGCGGAGGTCGTCGCCGACCTCGACGTCGCGCTGGGCCTCAGGACCGACGTCTGGGTCATGGGTGGGCAGGCCGTCTACGCCGCGGCGCTCGCGCGCGCCGACGTGCTCGTCGTGACCGAGGTCGACCTCGACGTGGCCGGTGACACGCACGCACCCGCGGTCGGTGACCCGTGGCGACGGGTCGAGGAGGGGCAGTGGCGCACGTCCTCGGCCGGGCCCCGCTTCCGCGTCGTGACGTGGCGCCGGGCGGACCGGCCGGACCGGCCGGACGGGGCGAACCACTAGCGCGGCAAGCGGTTCCGTGCCACCGTGAGGCATCGAGCCCCCGCTGGGGCTCCAGGCCGAAGGAGGCAGTCGTGGTGACGCTCTTCCTCTCTTTCGCGGTGATCGTCCTCGTGTGTTCCCTGGTGGGCCACCTGTGCTCGCGGTCGCGGCCCGGCAACGTCAAGCTCGGGCCCAAGCCGGCGAAGCGGCACAGCTCGGACATCAGCTGGCCCGGCGTCTTCGGCGGGGACGCCGGGGGCGACTCCGGCGGCTACGTGAACCTGCCCGACACCCACCACCACTCCGGCTGGGGCCACTCCCACTCCCACTCGCACGACTCCGGCGGGTGGGGCTGGGGCGGTGGGGACTCCGGCGGCTTCGGGGGTGACTCCGGCGGTGGTGGGGGCGGCGGCGACTGACCGCCGCAGCGTCACCCGGACGCGCGGAAGAGTCGCGCGTCCGGGGTGGTTGCCCCCACCGTGAAGGTGGAGATCTGGTCCGACGTCGTCTGCCCGTGGTGCTACATCGGCAAGCGCCGCTTCGAGAGCGCGTTGCGCGACTTCGAGCACGCCGACGACGTCGAGGTGGTGTGGCGGTCCTTCGAGCTCGACCCCACGACGGAGACGGTGCACGAGAAGGCGGACGGTCCCAGCGACGCCCACCTGCGCCGGCTGTCCGCGAAGTTCGGCCAACCCGTCGAGCAGGTGGCGCCGATGGTCGCGCACGTCGACGCGATGGCGGCGGCCGAGGGCCTGGAGTTCCACCAGGACATCTCCGTCCCCGCCAACACCGTCAAGGCCCACCAGCTGCTGCACCTCGCGGCCGAGCGCGGGGTCCAGGGCGCCGTCAAGGAGCGCCTGCTGCGGGCGAACTTCACCGAGGGTGAGCCCGTGGGTGACGACGAGACCCTCGTCCGCCTCGTGGCCGAGGCCGGGCTCGACGCCGACGAGGCGCGCGCCGTCCTCGCCGAGGACCGCTACCTGGACGCCGTCCGCGCCGACATCGCGGAGGCTCGCGCGCTCGGCGCCCGCGGGGTCCCGTTCTTCGTGGTCGACCGCACCTACGGCATCTCCGGCGCCCAGCCCACCGAGCAGTTCGCCCAGGTGCTGCGCCAGGCGTGGGCCGAGAGCCACCCGCTCACCCTCGTCGGCGACCAGGACGCCGACGCCTGCGGCCCGGACGGTTGCGCCATCTGACGTCGCCGGCCGCTGCGCGGGGGAGGATCGTTGGCCCCTCGCTGTCGATGATCGATAGCGAGGGTGGAGCCGGCGCCCTAGCGCCGGACAGCGGTGCGAACCCCGGAGCCTCAGGAGACGTCGACCCCGAAGTCCTGCGCGATGCCCCGCAGCCCGGACGCGTACCCCTGACCGACGGCGCGGAACTTCCACTCGCCGTTGTAGCGGTAGACCTCCCCGAAGACCATCGCCGTCTCGGTGGAGGCGTCCTCGGACAGGTCGTAGCGGACGACCTCGCTGCCGTCGACGCGGTTGACGAGCCGGATGAAGGCGTTGACGACCTGCCCGAAGCTCTGCCGGCGCGCCTCGGCGTCGTGGATGGACACCGCGAAGACGATCTTGTCGACGTTGGCGGGGACGCTGCGCAGGTCGATCTCGATGCTCTCGTCGTCGCCGTCACCCTCACCGGTGCGGTTGTCGCCGGTGTGCCGGACGGTCCCGTCGGGGCTGCTCAGCTGGTTGTAGAAGATGAAGTGCCCGTCGGACAGGACCTTGCCGTTCGCCCCGAGCATGAGCGCGCTGGCGTCGAGGTCGAAGTCGAGGCCCGTCGTCGTGCGCACGTCCCAGCCCAGGCCCACGAGCGCCTCGTCGAGGTTCGGGGCCACCTTGGCCAGCGAGACGTTTCCACCCTTGGCGAGAGTCACACCCATGACCGAAACCTACCCGGGCGGGCTGGACGTCGCCTGAGCGGCAGCCGGGGCCACGAGCCGCTCGACGAGCAGTTCCACGAGCACCTCCACCGACGGCGCGGGCAGCCCGAAGAGGGCGCGGAAGTAGATCGGCGCGACGAGGTGGTCCAGGACGCGGGTGGCCGTCGGCGGCTCCTCCCCGCGCGCCAGCGCGGCCGCGAGGATGCTCTCCGCCTGCGTGCTGCGGCCGACGAGGCAGGCGGAGCAGGCCGACTCGAACCCTTCGGGCGCACCGGGATCGGCGGGTCCGACGGCGACCGCGGCCCGCAGCAGGGCCAGCTCCTCGGGACGGCCGGCCTCCTCGACGAGCGCGGCCCCCCACGCCAGCAGGTCCCCGCGCAGCGACCCCGTGTCGGGGACCGCCGAACTGGTGCCGAAGCGGACGAGCGCGGTGTCGGCGAGCAGCCCGGCCACGTCGCCCCAGCGCCGGTAGACGCTCGTCGCGTTGACGCCGGCCCGGGCCGCGACCTGCGGGACGGTCAGCGGGTCGCCCTCGGCGAGCAGTTCCACGACGGCCCGGTGGACGGCGGCCGTCACCTTCGCGCTGCGCCCACCGGGGCGCGTCATCGCCGGCGTCATGACCCCACCTTAACGCAAACGGTGTTGCGTTAGCTGGGGACCGCGGGTAGTTTCCTCGAGACACCTCCCCCACGTCAGGAGCGCACGTGTCCCGCACCGCGACCAGTTCCCGCACGGGTTTCGTCCTGGTCACCCTCACGCTCGGCCTGCTCGTCGCCGCCAGTTCGGCCCCGTCGCCGGTCTTCCCCGTCTACCAGGAGCTCTGGGGCGTCGGGCCGGCCGCGGTCACCGTCGTCTTCGCGGTCTACGCCGCCGTCCTGCTCGTCGCGCTGCTCACCGTCGGTTCGCTGTCGGACCACCTCGGGCGCCGGCCCGTGGTCCTCGCGGCCCTCGTCGGCGTGATCGCCTCGATGCTCGTCTTCTCCCAGGCGTCCGACGTCGCGACGCTCGTCGCCGGCCGTGCGCTGCAGGGCTTCTCGACGGGGACGGCGATCGGCGCCCTCGGTGCCTGGCTCCTGGACCTGGCCGGTCCGACCCGCGCCCCGCTGGCCCAGCTCGTCAACGGCGCGGCCCCGCCGGCCGGGCTCATGGCCGGCGGCCTCGGCGCGGGTGTGCTCGTCCAGTTCGGCCCCGCCCCGACCGAGCTCACCTACCTCGTCCTCGCCGGCCTGCTGCTCCTCGCCCTCGTCGCGGTGGCGCTCACCCCGGACGTCGTCGGTCGCGCGCCCGGTGCCCTGCGCTCGTTGCGACCCGTCGTCCAGCTGCCCGCCTCCTCCCGCGGCGCGTTCACCGCCCACCTGCCCGGCTTCCTCGGCAGCTGGGGCCTCGGGGGTCTCTGCCTGGGACTCGGTCCGTCCGTCGTCGCCGGAGTGTTCGGCCTGCACAACCACGTCGTGGGCGGTCTGGTCGTCGCCTCCGTCGCCGGGGTCGGCGCCGTGACCGGCGTCCTCACCCGTCACCAGGACCCCCGCCGCGTGATGACCCTCGGCATGGCGGGCCTCGTCGCCGGCCCGCTCGTCCTGGTCCTCGGCCTGACCCTGCTGTCCGTGCCGGTCTTCTTCGCCGGCGCCCTGCTCTCCGGCGTCGGCTTCGGCGCCGGGTTCCAGGGGGCCCTGCGCGGTGTCCTCGGCACGGCCCCCGCCCACGAGCGCGCCGGCGTCCTGGCCGCCGTGTACGTCGTCAGCTACCTGGCCTTCGGCCTGCCGGCGGTGGTCGCCGGCTTCCTCGCCCCGCACCTCGGGCTGCGCCCCGTCGTCGACGGGTACGTCGCGCTCGTCGTCGTCGCCGGGGTGGCCGGTCTGACCGCGAGCGTCCGCGCCGGCCGCCGCACGCCGCGCCACTCGGCGGCCGTGCCCGGTCAGCTGCGCCGCTCCCCGGAGGCCTGCCCCCTGCAGGAGCGCGCCTGACCTACGGCTGGGAGCGGTGCACGACCAGCGCCGCGCCCGAGGCGACGAGGACACCCACCACCGGCCACAGGACCCAGGCCGGTGGGGGTGTGCCGTCGAAGAACGAGGGCGTCAGCAGCACCAGCACCGCGCCCGACAGGGCGGTGGCGACGACGAGGAGAGCGGTGACGGTCGATCGCTGCACCCCCGCCACGGTAGGGGCCCGGTCAAGGGCGGAGCGGTCCCTGCCGATCACCACGGCATGACCCTCCGCCCCGGTCAGCGCGTCGCCTTCAGCGGCCACTTCCTGTCCGCCCGTGCCGACCTGGAGGCCCGCGCGCGCCGGGCCGGCCTGCGCGTCGACGACGCCGTCACCGAGGGGACCGACGTCCTCGTCGCCAACGACGCGGGCTCCGGCGAGCCCGCGGTCCGCGCAGCACTGGTCCTCGGCGTCCGGCTCCTCGACGAGTACACGTTCGAGGAGCACGTCTCCCTGGTCGCCTGACCGGGGGATCTCACGCACCGGAAACACCCTGGGAATGCGCAGGTGATCTGGATCTGGTTGCCTTCCCCGGTCCACTCCGTCGACGACGACGGCGACGACCGAGGAGAGGAAGCTGCATGTCAGTCGACGACCGGGGGAGCGGAGCGGGGCAGGCGACCGCCCAGCGCGACTTCTCCCACGAGGACGGCGGGCTCCACAAGAGCCTGAAGAACCGCCAGCTCCAGATGATCGCCATCGGCGGGGCGATCGGCACGGGCCTCTTCCTCGGCGCGGGCGGGCGCCTGGCCAACGCGGGCCCCGGGCTCTTCATCGTCTACGGGATCTGCGGCTTCTTCGTCTTCCTCATGCTGCGCGCCCTCGGCGAGCTCGTCCTGCACCGGCCCTCGTCCGGCTCCTTCGTCTCCTACGCCCGCGAGTTCTACGGCGAGAAGGCCGCCTTCGTCGCAGGCTGGATGTACTGGTTCAACTGGGCCATGACGGCGATCGTGGACATCACGGCGATCGCCCTCTACCTGCACTACTGGAGCGCCTTCAGTTCCGCGCCGCAGTGGCTGCTGGCGCTCGCCGCCCTCGTGGTGGTCCTGGCCCTCAACCTCGTCTCGGTGAAGATCTTCGGCGAGATGGAGTTCTGGTTCGCGCTCATCAAGGTCGTCGCCCTGACGGCCTTCCTGCTGATCGGCATCGTCTTCCTCGCCGGCCGCTTCCCGATCGAGGGCAAGCCGACGGGGCTGAGCGTCATCAGCGACAACGGCGGCTGGTTCCCCACCGGGGCCGTCCCGCTCGTCGTCGTCATCTCCGGCGTCGTCTTCGCCTACGCGGCCGTCGAGCTCGTCGGTACCGCCGCGGGGGAGACCGAGAACCCCGAGAAGATCATGCCGCGGGCGATCAACACCGTGATCATCCGCATCGTCGTCTTCTACTGCGGTTCGCTCATCCTGCTGGCCCTGCTGCTGCCCTACACGGCCTTCAGCGCCGACGAGAGCCCCTTCGTCACCTTCTTCTCCAGGCTCGGCGTCCCCGGCGCGGGCGACATCATGAACTTCGTCGTGCTGACGTCGGCCCTGTCGAGCCTGAACGCCGGGCTCTACTCCACCGGCCGCATCGTCCGCTCCATGGCGATGAACGGCTCCGCCCCCAAGTTCGCGGCCAAGCTCAACAAGGGCGGCGTCCCCTTCGGCGGCATCGCCATCACCGGCGTCGTCGCCGTCCTCGGCGTCGTCCTCAACTACCTCGCCCCCGGCCGCGCCTTCGAGATCGTCCTCAACGCCTCCGCGCTGGGCATCATCGCCAGCTGGGGCACGATCGTGCTCTGCCAGATGCGGCTGCACGCGTGGTCGAAGAAGGGCATCGTGCAGCGCCCGCACTACCGGCTGTTCGGCGCCCCGTTCACGGGCTACCTCGTCCTGGCCTTCCTCGTCGCGGTCCTCGCGATCATGGCCTACGACCCTGACAGCCGTCCCACGGTCCTGGCCCTCGTGGTGATCGTCCCGCTGCTGGTGCTCGGCTGGTTCGCCGTCCGCAAGCGGGTCCTGGCCGCCGCCGAGGAGCGCATGGGCTACACCGGCGAGTTCCCGGTCAAGGCGGACCGCCGCCCGCGCGACTAGACCGGTACCGGGTCCGCAATCCGGCAGGACGCCGTCGCCCCCTTCGTCCTAGGGTGGAGGGGACGGCGGCGTCCTGCCGCGTCGAGCCCCGCCCGGCGCTGTGCGAGGCACCCCGCGACTGCCCCCGAGGACCTCCCGCGCATGTCCGCGCTCCAGACCGCGCCCACCACCCGTCGCCCCTCGACCGTCGGCCTCGTCGTCCTGCTCGGCGCCATGGCCGCCCTCGGCGCCGTGACGATCGACCTCTACCTGCCGTCGCTGCCGGAGGTCGCCGAGGACCTCGGGACGACCCACGCGCGCACCCAGCTGACGATCACCGGCGTCCTCGTGGGCTCCGCGCTCGGCCAGCTCGTCGTCGGCCCGCTCTCGGACGCCTTCGGACGCCGTCGGCCCGCGATGGTCGGGTTCGGCGTCTACGTCGTCGCCAGCGCCCTGTGCGCGGTGGCGCCGAACCTGCCCACGCTCGTCGCGTTCCGCGTGCTGTCCGGCGTCGGCGCCTCGGCCGGGGCCGTCATCGGCATGGCCGTCATCCGCGACCTCTTCACCGGCCCTGCGGCGGCGCGCCTGCAGTCCCGGCTGGTGCTCGTCATCGGCGTCGCCCCCCTCTTCGCCCCGACGGTCGGCGGGTTCATCGCGAACCACACGGGCTGGCGGCCGGTCCTCGGCCTGCTCGTCCTCGCCGGTGCCGGCGTGCTCATCGCCGTCTGGCGCTCGCTGCCGGAGACGCGCCGCGAATTGTGCGACTCCGCCGCCCAGGCCCGCGCCGAGGTCGAGGCCGCGCCGATCGTCCCCGAGCGCGCGCGCCGCGTGCTGCGGACCTTCGCCGGGTACCGCGAGCTCGTCCGCGACCCGCGCTTCCTCGCCCTGGCCGCCATGCCCGGTCTCGCGCTCGCGACGATCATGTCCTACGTCTCGACGTCGGTCTTCGTCCTCCAGGACGGCTTCGGCCTCACCGGCACCGGTTTCGCCGTGTTCTTCGCCCTCAACGGGACCGCCCTCATCGGCGGCACCCAGCTCAACGCGGCCCTCGTCGAACGCTTCGGCTCGCCCCGCCTCCTGCGGGTGGGCGTGGCCGGTGCGTTCGTCTTCGGCGTGGCCCTGACCGTCTCCCTGCTGTCCGGGACCGACCGTCTCGTGCTCTTCGCCGCCCCGCTCTACCTCCTCCTGCTGAGCCTGGGCCTGATCATGCCCAACGCCGTCGTGCTCGCCCTCGAGCCCTACGGCGACAGCGCCGGAGCGGCCGCCGCCCTCGTCACGGCCCTGCAGTCGGGGGTGGGCGGCCTCGTCGGCGTCCTCGTCGGCCTGCTCGGCGGCGACGCGCACGCCATGGCGTTCGTCGTCCTCGGCGCCGTCCTGATCAACGTCGCCCTCCTGGCCTCGGTGTGGCGGAGGATCCGTCCTACTGTGAGGTCATGACCTCGATCACGGACGCCCAGCCCGCGGGCAGCGACGTCGACCCGTCGGTCCGCCCTCAGGACGACCTCTTCCGGCACGTCAACGGCCGCTGGCTCGCGACGACGGAGATCCCCGACGACCGCGCCGTCGACGGGGCCTTCATCCGCCTGCGCGACCAGTCCGAGGCCGAGTGCCGCACCATCGTCGAGTCCGCCGCCGAGGCCGCGGCCACCGGCGAGGCGGCGCCCGGCACGGTCCGCCAGAAGATCGGTGACCTGTTCGCCAGCTTCATGGACACCGACCGCATCGAGGCCCTCGGCGCGACCCCGCTCGACCCCGAGCTCGCCGCCGTCGACGCCGTCACCGACCACGCCGGCCTCGTCCGCCAGGTCGGCGCCTTCGAGCGCTCCGGCGTCGGCGGGCCCTTCGCCTACTGGGTCGACACCGACAACGCCAAGTCCGACGAGTACGTCGTCTACCTCACCCAGTCCGGCCTCGGCCTGCCCGACGAGTCGTACTACCGCGAGGAGCAGTACGCCCCGATCCGCGAGGCCTACCGCGGCCACGTCGAGCGCATCCTCACCCTCGGGCACCGTCCCGACCCCGCCGGTGCGGCGCAGCGCATCCTCGACCTGGAGACGGCGCTCGCGGCCCACCACTGGGACCGCGTGAAGAACCGCGACGCGAACGCCACCTACAACAAGGTGGACCGCGCGGGCCTGGACGCGCTGCTGCCCGGGATCGACCTGGCGGCCTGGCTGGACGCCGCCGAGCTGCCGGACTCCGCCTTCGCCCAGGTCGTCGTCCGCCAGCCCAGCTACCTCACGGGCATGGCCGAGGTCCTGCTGGCGACGCCGGTGGAGACGTGGAAGGACTGGCTCGGCTGGCGCGTCCTGCACCAGGCCGCCGTGTTCCTGTCCCAGGACTTCGTCGAGGAGAACTTCGCCTTCTACGGCACGACGCTGACCGGCGCGCCCCAGCTGCGCGAGCGGTGGAAGCGCGGGGTGGGCCTGGTCGAGGGCAACCTCGGGGAGGCCCTGGGCGAGCTCTACGTCGCCGAGCACTTCCCGCCGGCCGCCAAGGCGCGCATGCAGGAGCTCGTGGCCAACCTCGTCGAGGCGTACCGGCAGGACATCGAGGCCCTCGACTGGATGACGCGGGAGACCAAGGACCGGGCGCTGGAGAAGCTCGGCCAGTTCACGCCCAAGATCGGCCACCCCGACCGCTGGCGGGACTACTCCGCGCTGACGATCGACCGGAGCGACTTGCTCGGCAACGTCCGCCGCGCGTTCGCCTTCGAGGTGGACCGCGAGCTGGCCAAGCTCGGCGCGCCCGTGGACCGCAGCGAGTGGTTCATGACGCCCCAGACGGTCAACGCCTACTACAACCCGGGGATGAACGAGATCGTCTTCCCCGCGGCGATCCTGCGGCCGCCCTTCTTCTCCCTCGACGCCGACGACGCGGAGAACTACGGCGGCATCGGCGCGGTCATCGGTCACGAGATCGGTCACGGCTTCGACGACCAGGGCTCGAAGTACGACGGTCTGGGCAACCTCAACGACTGGTGGACCGACGCCGACCGCACCGAGTTCGGCCAGCGCACCCAGGCCCTGATCGACCAGTACGACGCCCTCGAGCCTCCGGAGACGCCGGGCAAGAAGGTCAACGGGTCGCTCACCGTCGGCGAGAACATCGGCGACCTCGGCGGACTCACGATCGCGCACAAGGCGTACGAGATCGCCCTCGGCGGCGAGGAGGCCCCGGTCGTCGACGGCCTGACGGGTAGCCAGCGCCTGTTCTTCGGCTGGGCCAAGGTGTGGTGCGGCAAGGTCCGTCCCGCCGAGGTCGAGCGCCGGCTCGCGATCGACCCGCACTCCCCGCCGGAGTTCCGCTGCAACGCGGTCGTGCGCAACCTCGTCGAGTTCCACGACGCGTTCGGCACCCAGCCCGGCGACGGGCTGTGGCTGGACCCGGCTGACCGCGTCCGGATCTGGTGACCGGCTAGTCCGCGAGCGCGACCTGGTCGCGGCCGCCGCCCTTGGCCTCGTACAGGGCGCGGTCGGCCGCGAGCAGGAGCTCGTCGGGCGTCGTGCCGTGCGCGGGGGCGGTGGCGACCCCGGCGCTGATCGTGATGCGCAGCGACTCGATCCCCACCCGCACCCCCGCGCAGGCCGCCCGCAGCACCTCCGCGCGGACGCGGGCGGCGTCGGTGTCGAGGTGGGGCAGCAGGACGACGAACTCCTCCCCGCCGTAGCGGACGACGTCCTCGGGGCGCGCGTGCGCACCGAGCGCGCGGGCCACCTCGACGAGGACGTCGTCGCCGACGGCGTGCCCGTGGGCGTCGTTGATGGCCTTGAAGTGGTCGACGTCGAGGAGCACGAGGGAGAGCGGGTGCCCCGCCTCCGCCGCCGTCGCCAGCCGGGCCGAGAGGTCGTCGACGAACCGCCGCCGGTTCCGCAGCCCCGTCAGCGGGTCGCGGGAGGCCTCCTCGGCGAGGTCGGCCTGCAGCCGCTCGATCGTGGCCACCTGCGCACGGAGGCGGTCGTTGGCCCGTTCCAGCGCCTGCGCGGCGCGGTACCGGTCGGTGACGTCCCGGGCGACGACGACGCGGCCCAGGGGGTGCCCGTGGTCGTCGCGGATCCACCGGGTGCGGACGTCGAGGTGGCCGCCGCCGGACAGCCGCACGACCGTCTCACCCTCGCCGGCGGCGACGGCCTCGGCGACGGCCGCCTCCACCAGGTCGGCGAAGGGGCGGCCGACGACGGTGTCGCGCGGCCCGGCCCCCGCCCCCAGGACGGCCATCCCGGCGGGGTTGACGTCGACGAGCCGCTCGCGCGCGTCGACGTCGAAGACGGCGTCGGTGACCGTCTCGACGACGAGCGAGCGCGCGACCGGGACGAGCCGCAGCAGGTCCTGCTGCAGCACCGCGTAGGCGAACAGGACGCCGGTGACGGCGAACGCGAGGGGTGTGATGTCGACGGCCAGCGCGACGCCCGGGAGCACGACGGCGAGGTTGCACAGGAACGGGACGAGGATCGCGACGAGCATCGTCGTGGCCTGCCGTCGCTGCAGCCCCCGGCTGCTGCGGCGCAGCGTCCAGATCGTCGAGGCGGCCGTGAGGATCACGGCGTAGCTGTAGAACGCGTTGACCCAGAAGAGGGGCCCGGCGGTGACGACCCGTCGGACGGGGTCGCCGACGTGCTCGACCGTCGCGTGGAACAGGTGCAGGTGGGGGTCCAGGGCCAGGAGGACCAGGAGCAGGGCGGGCTCGACGCTGAAGGCCAGCACGCGCCGCGCCCGCAGGGTCCGGCCGCTGACGGCGTCCACGAACAGCCGCAGCGAGAGGACGCACCCCCCGACGCCGAGGAACTGCGGGAAGACCGTGAGGTCCAGCCACCGGGCCGGCAGGTCGGCGTTCTGCAGCACGACGGAGACGCCCCACAGGCTGACCGAGGCCAGCGCCGCCGTCAGGGGGAGGGCGGCGGGCGTCTCGCGACGGCGACGGAACGTCAGGACACCCGTGGTCATCGTGATCGCCACGGCCACGGCGATGAGCTGCGCGAGCGGTGCCACCGACGCCATCGACGTCCTCGCCCCCCGGTCCTCCGGCCGGCCGCGGTGGCCGGTGCCTCCAGCCTGACATCGACGTCCGACGGACGGGAGGACATGGGCCGACCGGGCGTCCCCGGACCAGCCCCGCCGCCCTCACACCGTCACCGTCCCGGCGGGCTCGGAGGCAGCCGGGGGTGCAGCAGGTGCGCGACGAGGGCGGTCCACCCCGTCTGGTGGGTGGCCCCGAGTCCCTCGCCGGTGTCCCCGTCGAAGTACTCGTTGAAGGTGACGTGGTCCCGCCACAGCGGGTCGTCGCTGGCCTCGATGCGCTGCCCGTCGGCGGGCCGCCGACCGTCGACCGGACGGAAGAGGTTGACCAGGCTGTCGTCGATGAGGTCGGCGGCCTGCACCAGGTTGATGCGACGGCCCGACCCCTTGGGCACCTCGATGGTGAGGTCGTCGCCGAAGAAGCGCCCGAGCGTCCGGAGCTTGTCGGCCAGCAGGACGTTGACGGGGAACCAGATCGGCCCGCGCCAGTTCGAGTTGCCGCCGAACATCCCGGTCCGGGACTCGCCCGGCTCGTAGACGACCGAGGAGCTCTGACCCTCGACCGACGTCCAGACCTCCTCCTTCACCGCCGCCGACAACGAGCGGATGCCGTAGGCGGACAGGAACTGGTCGTGGTCGAACATGCGCTCGAGGATGCGCACCAGCCGGGGGCGGTCCACGAGCGAGAGCAGCATCCGCCGCCCCTCGGGCGTGGACCGCGTCAGCAGGGGGAGGGTCAGGTCGGGCCGCCGCTTCTGCAGCCACCGCAACCTGGCCGTCAGGTCCGGGGTCTCCTCCGCGATCCAGGACGGGACGTCGGTGGACCCCAGGATCGGCAGCAGGCCGACCATCGACGGCACCCGCATCGGCTCCGACGACCCGTCGGGGCGCAGGAGGACGTCGTAGTAGAAGCCGTCCTCCTCGTCCCACAGGGCCGCGTCGTGCGACCCGAACGAGTTCATCGCCTGGGCGATGGAGAGGAAGTGCTCGAGGAACTTCGTCGCGGCGTCCTCCCACGCGGGGTCGTGCCGCGACAGCTCCAGGGCGATCTTGAACATCTGCTGGCAGTAGAACGCCATCCAGCTCGTGGCGTCGGACTGCTCCAGCCGGTACCCGGGCGGCAGCTCGGCGGAGCGGTCGAACAGGCCGATGTTGTCCATCCCGAGGAAGCCGCCCTCGAAGAGGTTCGACCCGCTGGAGTCCTTGCGGTTGACCCACCACGAGAAGTTCAGCAGCAGCTTGGTGAACACCCGGACGAGGAAGCCCTGGTCCCGGTAGCCGTCGAGCCGGTAGACGTGCCAGGCGGCCCACGCGTGCACGGGCGGGTTGACGTCGCCGAACGCCCACTCGTACGCCGGGAGCTGCCCGTTGGGGTGCATCGACCACTCGCGGCACATGAGGACGAGCTGCTCCTTGGCGAACTCCGGGTCCACGTGCGCCAGGGGGATGGCGTGGAAGGCGAGGTCCCAGGCGGCGAACCAGGGGTACTCCCACTCGTCGGGCATGGAGATGACGTCGGCCAGCGACAGGTGGCTCCAGGTGACGTTGCGCGCCCCCCGGGCCTGACGGGACTCCGGCGCCGGCTCGGTCTCCGGGTCTCCTCCGAGCCACTGCCGCACGTCGTAGCGGTAGAGCTGCTTGGTCCACAGCAGGCCTGCGTAGGCGCGGCGCGCGAGGTGCCGGTCGGACTCCCCGAGGTCGCGGTGGATGACCGCGTCGTAGAACTCGTCGGCCTCTTCCCGGCGGTCGCGCAGCACGGCGTCGTAGCCGGGGCCGAAGGTGCCCTTGCTGGGCGCCTGGGGCGACAGCCGCAGCCGCACCTCGACGGTCTCCCCGGGCGCGACGGCGTCGAAGGAGTACCAGAACGCGGCCTTGGTGCCCTCCCGCCGCGGGTTCACGGCAGTGGTGTCGCCGTGGACGATGCGCCGGTCCACACCGTCCTTGGTGAACGCGGTGGGGTTGGACGCGGCCCCGAACAGCTCGACGAGGTTGGACTCGTTCTCGCAGAACAGCACCTCGGGTGAGCCTTCGGCGCTGACGTGGTACCGCCCGAGGTGCCCGTGCTCGCACTCGACGGACTCCAGCCCACCCACGGCCAGCGTGGGCGGCAGGAGCTGCGTCATGGTGCCGCGGCGACGGTCCCAGCCCCAGGCCCAGGTGTTGCGGAACCACACCTGCGGGACGAGGTCCAGGGGGGCGGGGTCCGGTCCGTGGTTGGTCGCCGTCACGACCATGCAGAGGTCGTCCGGTCCGGCCTTGGCGTAGGTGACCTCGACGTCGAAGAAGCGGTTCTCGTCCAGGACGCCGGTGTCCCCGAGCTCGTACTCGCGCTCCTCCCGTCCGCGCCGGGCGTTCTCGGTGCGCAGCTGCTCGTAGGGGAACTCCGCCTGGGGGTAGCGGTAGAGCCACTTCATCCAGGAGTGGCTGGGCGTGCCGTCCAGCGCCCACCAGTACTCCTTGGCGTCCTCCCCGTGGTTGCCCTCACCGTTCGTGAGCCCGAAGAGGCGCTCCTTGAGGAAGGGGTCCCTGCGGTTCCACAGCGCGACGCCGAGGTTGAGGAAGCCGAACCGGTCGCAGACGGCGCCGAGACCGTCCTCGCCCCAGCGGTAGGCGCGGGCGCGCGCCTGGTCGAAGGGGAAGGCGGACCACGCGTCGCCCCCCGGGGTGTAGTCCTCGCGCACCGTCCCCCACTGACGACCGGAGACGTAGGGGCCCCACAGCCGCCACGGACCGTCGGCGCCGGGCGATTCCGCCATCCGGGCGTGCTCGGCGCTGCGGTGCTCGGGGGCCGGCTCGGTGGGGTTGGTGGCGTCGGTCACCTCCTCAGTCTCCCAAGAGCGGCCCAGGCTCGCGTGGTGACGACGGGATCAGTCGTGATCCACTGCGGTGCAACGGGTCACCCCGTTCGGACCGAGGCGATTTGCCTGTCCGACGCCTCGCCGTCTAATGTTCTTCATGTCGCCGCGAGCAACGGGGCGGACGCCGAGGGTCACAGCCTGAGGGGTTCGCTCGATGCCTGGCGACACCGGAAGCTCCTTGAGTGGGGCTGGGTTGAGGTTTGGCCTGGTTCTCGGTTAGGGTGGGAAAGTTGCCCCTCTTCCGCTGGCCCTCCTGATGGTGGGTTTGTCGGGGTGGGTGCGTCCGGTTCTTGAGAACTCAACAGTGCGCTAGAAATATGTTGATGCCAATGCATTAACCCCCAATGGTCTTCACTCCTGTGTGGGTGGGGATCGGGGTTCCTTTGGGATCTACCCCCGTGCCG